>CALMPZ010000581.1 GCA_937871645.1 uncultured Polymorphobacter sp. | reverse complement strand
CCCCCACAACAGCAATCTGTCGAACGGGCTGATGTTCGAACTCACCGGCCCCGACGGCAAGCCGATGACCGCGCAATATGCGGCACGACGCGCCAAGCACGAACCGCTGGTCGAAATCACCCAGATCAAGGGCGACAGCGAATCGCATCCGTTCCTGTCGCCCAATGACGAGTTTTCGGGCTATGGCACCGCCGGCTGGGAACTCGGCAACCTGCCGCTGTCATCGCCCAAGACGCCGTCGATGTTCGCCGGCGAATATGTCCGCGAAGCACTGAAGCGCGGGCTGGAAATCGAAGCGAAGACCGGGGTCAACCCGTACAAGTTCGGGGTCATCGGCTCGACCGACTCGCACACCGCGCTGGCGACCGCCGACGACAACAACTTCTTCGGCAAGCACACCGGCACCGAACCCAGCGCCGTTCGCGCCATGCAGTCGCAATCGCTCGGCCGCGGCGTCGGCCGGGTCGGCTGGCACTATCTCGCCAGCGGCTATGCGGCGGTCTGGGCCAAGGCTAACACCCGCGCCGAAATCTTCGATGCGATGCGCCGCCGCGAAACCTATGCAACGACCGGCCCGCGCATGACGGTGCGGCTGTTCGGCGGCTGGGATTTCGTCCCCGAAGATTTGAAGGCCGACTGGGTCAAGGCCGGCTACGCGCGCGGCGTGCCGATGGGCGGCGAACTCAAGGCGTCTGCTGCAAAGGGCACGGCGCCGCGCTTCATCGTCTCGGCGCTCAAGGACCCCGTCGGCGCCAATCTCGACCGCGCGCAGATCGTCAAGGGCTGGATCGACACTAGCGGCAAGCTGCACGAACAGGTCCATGACGTCGTCTGGAGCACGCCCGCCACGCGCAAGCCCGGCGCGGGGGGCAAGCTGCCGGCGGTGGGCGATACCGTCGATCTGAAGACCGCGACCTACACCAACAGCATCGGCGCCGCGCAGCTGCAGACGGTGTGGACCGACCCGACGTTCGATCCGGCACAAAAGGCGTTCTATTACGTGCGCGTCATCGAAATTCCGACGCCGCGCTGGGTCGCCTATGACGTGGTGCGCTACAAGGCCAAGGTCGGTCCCAATGTCCAGCTCAAGGCGCAGGAACGCGGCTATACCTCGCCAATCTGGTATGACCCGAAGGCGTGAAAACAATATTCGGTGAGGCATGAGCTGGAAGGACAGCGCGCAGCGGTGGCTGCGTGAACCGCTGCTGCATTTCGCGCTGATCGGGCTGGCGATCTTCATGGCCTATGGCTGGCGCAACCCCGTCGACCCTGAAAGCCGCACCATCACCATCACCGCAGCGCAGGTCGATGCGCTGGCTGCCGAATGGGCGCAAGGCTGGAACCGCGCGCCGACGCCTGCCGAAATCGACATGCTGATCCGCGAGGACATCAAGGACGAAATCTACACGCGCGAGGCGCAGCGGCTCGGCCTGCTGCACGGCGACACGGTGGTGCGCAAGCGCATGCGCGGCCGCATGGAGTTCATCGCGACATCGCAGGCCGACGCCGTTGATCCGACCGACGCCCAGTTGCAGGCGCTGCTCGACAAGGATGCGGCGCGCTACCGGCTGCCGCCGCGGCTGAGTTTCGATCAGGTCTATCTCGGCGGCAGCCAAGCTGATGCGGCCGCGGTGCTGGCGCGGTTGCGCGGCGGTGCCGATCCGGCGACGCTAGGCGATCAGGGCTTGCTGCCGCGCGGGCTCGACGCTGCCGACGCCGAAACCATCCGCGCGACGTTCGGCGAGGGCTTTGCCGCAGCGGTCGCGGCATTGCCGGTGGGGCAGTGGTCGGGGCCGGTCGAATCGGGCGTCGGCTGGCATGTCGTGCGGCTGCGCAAATCGGTACCGGGTGCGACGCCAACATTGGCACAGGTGCGCCAGCGCGTCGAAAACGACTGGCGCGCCGCAAACCGCCGCAATGCCGAGGCGGCGGCGTATCAGGCGCTGCTCGATGGCTACACCATCAAGATCGAGAGCCCGGGCAGAATCGAAAAGCCGCAGGGCTAGGGGTTTACCCCCTCGCGCTTGGCGGCGTGCGCGGCTAGGCTGGCGCGCGTCTCATGAACATCTACCTGCCCATTGCCGAAATGTCGGTCAACGTCCTGGTCATCATCGGGCTGGGCGGGCTTGTCGGGTTTCTGTCGGGGATGTTCGGCATCGGTGGCGGCTTCCTGACGACGCCGCTGCTGATTTTCTACGGCATCCCGCCCGCCATTGCCGTGGCGTCGGCGGCGACGCAGATTACCGGGTCGAGCGTGTCGGGCGCGCTGGCATATTGGAAGCGCGGCGGCGTCGATGTCCGCATCGGCGCGGTGCTGATTGCCGGCGGCGTCGTCGGTGCAGCACTGGGCTCGATGCTGTTCAAGCTGCTGCAGGCGCTGGGGCAAATCGATGTCACCATCAACATCATCTACGTCGTCTTTCTCGGCACCATCGGCGGGCTGATGCTGCGCGAAGCGCTCGCCGCACTCGCCGCGCAAAAGGCCGGGCAGGTGGCGCCGACGCGGATGCGGGCGCGCAACCCGCTGGTGACATCGCTGCCGTTCAAGATGCGCTACAGCGAATCGGGGCTGTTCATTTCACCGCTGGCGCCGCTGCTGCTCGGCGTCGCGACGGGCATATTGACCGCGATCATGGGCATCGGCGGCGGCTTCATCATTGTGCCGGCGCTGATCTATGTGCTCGGCATGCCGGCGAAGATGGTCGTCGGCACCAGCCTGTTCCAGATCATTTTCGTCACCGCCGTCACCACGCTGCTGCATTCGGTGCAGTCACAGACCGTCGATATCGTGCCCGCCACCCTGCTGCTGGCGGGCGGCGTCATCAGCGCGCAGTTCGGCGTGCAGGCGGCGCAGAAGCAGCCCCCCGAACGCCTGAGGCAGTACCTCGCGCTGATCGT
>CALMPZ010000580.1 GCA_937871645.1 uncultured Polymorphobacter sp. | reverse complement strand
CCGGCCGCTTGCCCCAGCGCCATGGCGCGCGCCAGTTGCCGCGCATCGCTGCCGCCACGCAGCATCCGCGCCGCCAGCCAGACCGGACTGCCGGTGTCGCGCAGCGCGTGCAGCAACGGCGCATCGGCGGTGACGGCGATCAGCGCCAGTCCGGCGGCATGGTCGAGCAGGTCGCCAAGCTGGAGTTTGCAGTCGCCTTTGATGGTCCGCCGGTTGCCCAGCGTCAGCAGCCGCGTCAGCCGGCTCCAGCCGGCGCGGTCGAGCGGATAGGCGATGATGTCGGGCGTCGCATCGGCGAACACCAGCCGCGCGCCGACGATCAGCCGGAAGCCGCCGAGCTTTTTCGCCGCCACATGTGCACGCACCACGCCGGCGACGGTGTTGCGGTCGGCAATGCCGATGCCCGCCATGCCGAGGGCGTGCGCCTGCGCCACCATCTCGGCGGGCTGCGAGGCGCCGCGCAGGAAGCTGAACGCGGTCGCGGCGACAGGCTCGGCAAACGCCAGCACGGTCATGCAAACAGCCCGTGGATATACCAGATCGGGTCACTACGTTCCTCGTACAGCCCATGGCGAAACAGCCAGAAGCGTCGCCCTTCGGCGTCCTCGACACGGTAATAGTCGCGCGTCAGGCCGTGCTGGCCCGGGATATGCCCATCGCGCCGCCGCCACCATTCGGGCGCGATGCGTTCGGGCCCTTCGGCATGGCACACCACATGCACCTGTCCGCGCCAGCGAAAGCGTTGCGGCGGCCCGTCGGGAAAGCTGGTGATGGTGGTGACCGCGGCGGGTGGATCGAGCAGTAGCAGCGGTCGCAGCGGGCGACCGGCAGCAGTTGGCCATGGTGATGCCGCGCTGGTGGCGGGCACCAGCTGCTGCGCGCTTTCGGGGATATGCGTATCGCGCGGGCGTAGCTGGCAGATGTTGGCCGGACCGAGCCGTGTCGCCAGCCGGTCAATCAGCGCCGCGACGCTGTCGTCACCGACACTGGCGCCGTGGCCGCTGTCGAGCGCAATCTGCCGCGCGCCAAGCGGCTGGGTGCGCGGCACGGCCAGCGTCAGGCTGTCAAAACCGAAGCCGGGGTCGAGCGGGTCGGACAGGCTATCGATGCGTTCGCGCAGCAGCCGCATCACCACGGCAGCGTCGCGCACCGGCAGCCCGGTTTCGACGACCAGCCGCCGCCGCGCGCCGTCGCTGCGTTCGAGCGTCACGACAAAGCGCCGCCCGCCGATGGCACGCGCCTCCATCTGGCGTGCGGTTTGAACCAGCAGGTCTTCGAGCACGTCGAGCACGGCGTCGGTGTGCGCCAGCGGCTCGGCAAAGCGCGCGCGGGCGCCGATGGCCGCGACCGGCTGGCGCGCGGCGATGGGGTTCGTCACCTCCCCCAATATCGCGCGCAGCCGCTGCACCTGGGGATGGTTGTCCGTGGCCAGGGCCTTCTGC
>CALMPZ010000579.1 GCA_937871645.1 uncultured Polymorphobacter sp. | reverse complement strand
CGTCGGCGGCGAGGTCGGCCTCGTCAATCTCGAGGCCGTCGACGAACACCGGGGCCGCAGCCGGCCCGCGCAGTGCCGCCGGACGCGGGCCGCTGCCGCAGCCACCGCAAGTCGATGTCGCGGTCATCGGCCGCGCCCCGCGCCAAGGTTCGGGCGCGCTGTCCGCACCACCTGCCAGCCGCGCCGCCCGAGATACCACACCGGCGCCGACAGCATGTGGACCAGCCGGGTGAACGGGAACAGCAGGAAGATCGTCAGCCCGAGCAGCAGGTGGAGCTGGAACGGCCATTCGAGCCCGAGGATGTGGCGGGCATTGTCGGGCGCGAAAGTGAAGATGCCCTGCGCCCACGCCGACAGCCGCAGCATCACCGTGGCATCGTGGTGCGCCAGGCTGAACGGCACCGTCAGCAGCCCGAGCAGCAACTGGACGAGCAGGATGATCAGGATGGCATTGTCGCCGAAGGTCGAGGTGTTGCGGATGCGCGGATCACCGAAGCGCCGCAGCGCCAGCAGGATGACCCCCGCCAGACAGGCAAGCCCGGCAACCGAGCCGGCGACGATGGCGACCATCTGCTTGGCCTCGGCAGTGATGACATGGCTGTACAGGCTGTGCGGCGTCAACAGCCCGACGGTGTGGCCGAGCAGCAGGAACAGCACGCCGAAATGGAACAGGTTCGATCCCCACATCAGCTGCTTGCGGCGCAGCAACTGGCTCGATCCCGACCGCCAGCTATATTGTTCGCGGTCGAAGCGCAGGATCGAGCCGAGCACCATCACCGTGAGCGCGATGTACGGGTAAATCCCGAACAGCAACTGGTTGATCCACAGGCTCATGGCCGGGCTCCTTCGTGCATCGCATCGACCATCGCCGATGCCTTGGGGCAGCCGACATCGCCGGGACCAAATGTCACCGGCTCCTCGGCCCAGATGCGGTCGAGCGCCTCGAGATCGTCGGGGTCGTCCTCGGCCTCGGTCAGCATCGCCGCGACGGCGCGTGCATCGACTTCGCCGGCCAGATGCGCCAGCGCGTGCATCGGCCATTGATACGGCGAGCGGCGCTTCTTGAGCCGTTCGGCAATCGCGGCGATGACATGCCCGGCCTCGCCCAGCAGCGCGCGCGCGTCGTCAACCGGCAGCAGCGACAGGAATTCGCAGAACACCGGCAGGAAATCGGGCAGTTCGCGCGCCGCGAGGTCGAAGCCGTGCGCATCATAGATGCCGAGCAGTTCGACCATCGCCTGGCCGCGGTCGCGGCTTTCGCCATGGACGTGCTCGTACAGGTTGAGCGACAGCGCGCGGCTGCGGTCGAACAGCTGGTGGTAGCGCCCCTCCAGATCGAAGCGGTCGGCGGTCGCCAGTTCGGCTGCCAGTGCGGTGATGTGTGCGGCGAGCCGCGCCGGTACCAGTGCCTCGTCGGCAATGACCTGCGCCGCGTCGGGTGCAATCATGCCGATATCGGCTGACGGATAGCTCAGCAACAGCCCGAGCGCCTTGAACGTGCGTGCCATATCAGGCCTCCTCAACTGCAGCAGGCTTCGGCTCGCGGCGCTTGACCTTGCCGAACAGCCCGACTTCGCTGCGTCCACCCGACGCCGCATTGCCGAAGCTGAAACCGCTGTTGCCGCGCAGTTCGAAGGCATCGGTGGCGACTTCGCGGTGGACGGTGGGGATGACGAAGCGGTCCTCGTAGTTGGCGATCGCCATCGTCTGGTACATGTCCTCGATTTTCGCCGGGGTCAGCCCGACGCGCGCCGCGACGCCTTCGTCGATGACCCCGTCGATGGTCTTGGCGCGCATGTAGCTGCGCATCGCCAGCATCCGTTCGAGTGCCGATACCACCGGCACTTCCTCGCCCGCCGTCAGCAGGTTGGCGAGGTAGCGCACCGGGATGCGCAGCGACGCGACATCGGGCATGCCGCGATCATCGGCGATGGCGCCCGATGCGGCGGCGGCCTGGATCGGCGACAGCGGCGGGATGTACCAGACCATCGGCAGCGTGCGATATTCGGGGTGCAGCGGGAAGGCGACCTTCCAGTCGATCGCCATCTTGTACACCGGACTGCGCTGCGCCGCGTCGAGCCAGGCGTCGCTGATGCCGTCGGCACGCGCCTGCGCGATGACCGCAGGGTCGTGCGGATCAAGGAAGATATCGAGCTGGCGCTGGTAGAGTTCGTGCTCGGCGCCCGAAGCCGCCCATTCGATGCGGTCGGCGTCGTACAGGATGACGCCGAGGTAGCGGATGCGGCCGACGCAGGTTTCGGAGCAAACCGTCGGCTGGCCCTCCTCGATACGCGGGTAGCAGAACAGGCACTTTTCCGATTTGCCGGTCGACCAGTTGTAATAGATTTTCTTGTACGGGCATGCCGACACGCACATCCGCCAGC
>CALMPZ010000578.1 GCA_937871645.1 uncultured Polymorphobacter sp. | reverse complement strand
GACTTCGCTCGGGATGAGCGAGGTTGGATTCAGTTTCAGTACCAGCAGGCCTAGCCCAGCGGCGCGTCCAACGCCTTCAGCCATTGCGCGTCGCGGTCATAAACATCCTTGCGGAAGTTCATCAGCCCGTTGTTGTCGACCCACGCCGTCCAGTACGCCAGCAGCACTGGCACCGGCGTCTTGAGATCGACCTGCGTCGTCTTCATGCTGTCGACGATGGCTTGCGACTTTTCGGGCGTCCAGGTCGGATCATCGGCCGCCATCAGGATCTGCACCAGCTCGAACGGGTTCTGCACGCGCACGCAGCCTGAGCTCAGCGTCCGCATCGGCGTGTCGAACAAGGTCTTCGACGGCGTGTCGTGGAGGTAGACCGAATAGGGGTTGGGGAACATGAACTTGACGCGGCCAAGCGCGTTCGTCGGGCCGCCGTCCTGGCGCAGCGTGTACGGGATGCTGCCCGACCAGTTGACGCTGTACGGCGACACCACCTTGCCCGCCGAATTGATGACCTTGAGGCCCTTCTTCGTCACATAGGCCGGGTTCTTGCGCGCTGCCGGGGCGATGTCGTGCCTCAGGATCGTCGGCGGTACCGTCCATGTCGGGTTGAATACCAGATGGTTGATCGCCGATTTGAACACCGGTGTCTGGCGGAACGGTTTGCCGACGATGACGCGCGAGCGCCAGATGACCGTCTCGCCGTCGAGCACATAGACCTGGAAACCGGCGATGTTGACGATGACGAAGCGCTTGGGCAGGTCGTCCATCAGCACGCGCGCACGGTCGAGGTTGATACGCAACTGGTTGATGCGTGCCAGCACTGGCGTGTTGAGCGCAGTGACAGTGCCAGCGCCGATCGCGCCATCGGCGGTCAGCCCCATGCGCGTCTGGAAACGCAGCACCGCAACCTTGAGCGGCTCGTCATAGCGCGCCGGATCGGCGCGCACCGCGTTTGCCGGCAGATCGCCCGTCGCCGCCAGCCGCGTCGCCACGTCGGCAACGCGCGGGTCGGTTTCGCCGAATTTGATCGTCGGCCCTGCCGGCACATCGGGCCAGCCGCCGCGCGCCGCGAGCGCCTGATAGCGCGCCAGTTCGGCGCGCACCTGCGTATAGACCGGATGCGTCGGCGCCACCGCGGCGATGGCCGCTGCAACATCGGGGGCGTTGATGATGACCATCGCGCGGTCGATTTCGGGTTGCGTCGGCGGTGTCCCCGGCTTGTGGCCGTTCTGGCCGAAATTCCATTCGGAATCAAAGCTTTGGGGGTGGACCTTGCCGTGACGCAAATGGTCGGCAAGCAGAACCAGCGCATCGGTCGCCAGCAAATCGCGCTCGCCGACGCTGCCCTTGAAGTTCGCCAGTGCGGCGGCGTGATAGTCCGCCGGGGTCAGCCCGTCCTTGACGCTGTCGGCAATCGCCTTTTGCAACGACGCGAAACGTGCCGGGTCGGTCCACAGCAGTTTGCCGCCATTTGCGGCATAGACGGCGCGCACGAACAGTGGATCGGCAATCGGCGCGCCGTTGATCCGCGTCGCGGTGCTCAGCGTCGCCAGCTGCGGCTCCAGGCCTTGCGCCGCGATCGGGGACGCCAACAACAGTGCCGCAATCACCGGCATCAACGAAAGACGAATGCTCAAGCTTTTCCTCCAACGCACGTAACACGCCGACCCTAGGCGCTGGCGCAAGCAACGGAAAGAGCCTCCGGCGGGCAGGGGTGACCCCTGCACCCCA
>CALMPZ010000577.1 GCA_937871645.1 uncultured Polymorphobacter sp. | reverse complement strand
AAGCAGATGGCGCGGGCCCGTCTCGACCAGATGCGCGCGTCGATCAACTTCAGCTACAACCCGGCGCTAGCGAATCAGACCGACCCCGAATTCTCGCCGTGGGGCGGCAGCGGCGGCAACCCGGCGCTACGTCCTTGGATTGCCAACGCAGTCGATATCTCGTTCGAAAAATACTTCGGACCGGTGGCGTATGTCGCGGTCGCGGGTTTCTACAAGAACCTCGACACCTACATCTATGACCAGTCGGTGCTCTACAACTTCGCCGGCTTCCCGGTTTCGAGCGGCCCGCCGCCGGCGCTCGACGTCGGCTATGTCACCATTCCGACCAACGGCAATGGCGGCGAGATGTACGGCGTCGAATTCTCGGGCACGCTGCCGTTCAGCAAGTTCACCGAGTCGCTCGATGGCTTCGGGCTGATCGGCAACTTCTCGATCACCGAAAGCAACATCCAGCCCGACCCGAACAACGCGGCATCGCCGATCCCCGGCCTGTCGAAGTATGTCGGCAACGCGACGCTCTACTTCGAAAAGGCCGGTTTCCAGGCCCGCGCCTCGCTGAGCTATCGTTCGGAGTTCCTGGGTGAGGTCGCCGGCTTCGGCAATGCGCGGACGTTCCGTACCGTCGATCCCGAAATGCTGATCGACGCGCAAATTGGCTATGAGTTCCAGCCGGGTTCGAAGTTTGCCGGTCTGTCGCTGCTGCTGCAGGGCCAGAACCTGTCGGACGAGCCGTTCGTCACCTACCAGTCAGGCGACACGTCGCAGGTCATCGACTATCAGCGTTTTGGTCGTCGTTTCCTGTTCGGCATCGGCTACAAGTTCGGCATGAACAAGTAAGGATCCCCACTAACGCGTGGCGGTGCCCGGCGCCGCCACGCGCCTTTTTTCGGGATGTTTGAGCCGGGTTGCCGCGAGGGTACATGATTGACAATCGGCAAAGTGACATCGTTATCGTCGGCGGTGGCACTGCCGGCTGGATGGTGGCGGCCGCACTCGCGCGTTTCGCGGTAAAGGGCACGCGCATCCGGCTGGTCGAATCGGATGTGATCGGCACCGTCGGCGTCGGCGAGGCGACGATCCCGCAGATCAAGCTGTTCAACGCGGCGCTGGGCATCGATGAAGCCGATTTCCTGCGCGCCACGCAAGGCACCTACAAACTCGGCATTGAATTTGTCGACTGGACGCAGCCGGGGAAGCGCTACATGCACGCCTTCGGGCCGGTCGGCCGCGACCTCGGGCTGGTGCCATTCCATCAATACTGGTTGCGCGCCGGCGATGCTGCGGGGCCGCTGGGGCAATATTCGCTCAACGAAGCCACAGCGCGCGCCGGGCATTTCGGCAATGCACCGCCGCCCGCTGGCTCGGTCATTCCGCCGCTGGCCTGGGCGTATCATTTCGACGCCGGGCTCTACGCCGCCTATTTGCGCAAATATGCCGAAGCGCGCGGTGTCGTTCGCCACGAAGGCCGCATCACCCAGGTGCCGTTGCGCGCTACCGACGGCCATATCGAGGCGGTGGTGCTTGAAGACGGCACGCGCATCGACGGCGACCTTTTCATAGATTGCTCGGGTTTCCGCGGGCTGCTGATCGAAGAAGCGCTCGGCGCGGGTTATGACGACTGGTCGCACTGGTTACCGGCGAATCGCGCGCTCGCTGTGCCATCCGCGCGCGCGGCGGGCGAAATCACCCCCTACACGCGCTCGACCGCACGCGTCGCCGGCTGGCAGTGGTGCATCCCGCTGCAGCACCGCACCGGCAACGGTTATGTCTATGCCAGCGACTTCATCAGCGACGAAGACGCGGCGGCGACGTTGCTTGCCAACCTCGACGGCAAGGCACTGGCAGAGCCACGGCCGCTCGCCTTCGTTACCGGCAAGCGTCGCAAGCAATGGCACCGCAACTGCGTGGCGATCGGACTGGCGAGCGGGTTTCTCGAACCGCTTGAATCGACCAGCATCCATCTGGTGCAGTCGAGCATCTCGCGGCTGCTGGCGCTGCTGCCCGGCAAGGTCATCCGCGACGCCGACCGCGACGAATACAACCGCCAGGCCGATTTCGAATTCGAACGCATCCGCGACTTCATCATCCTGCACTACAAGGCCAATGGCCGCACTGGCGAGCCGTTGTGGGATTATTGCCGCAATATGAGCATCCCCGACACGCTGGCGGCGAAAATCGAACTGTTTCAGGCCAGTGGACGCATTTTCCGCGAGCATGAGGAATTGTTCACCGAAGCCGGCTGGGCGCAGGTGCTGATCGGGCAGGGGGTTCAGGCGGCAAGCTATCACCCGCTCGCCGACGCGATTTCGGACGCCGATCTCGGTGACTATCTCGGCAAGCTGCGCACCGTCGTGGCGCGCGGCGCGGCGACACTGCCGGGCCACGCTGACTTCATTGCCGGCTTTTGCCGCGCACCATCGGTGGAGGCATGACGATGCGGTATTGGCGTCAGGGATTGCGCGCAGCGGCGGCGCTGCTGTCGGCCACGTCCGCGCTGGCAGCCGACTATCGCGCCCGGTTGCCGCAGGATGAAACGATCTATTTCGTACTGCCCGACCGTTTCGAAAACGGCGACCGCACCAATGACCGCGGCGGGCTGACCGGTGACCGGCTGGTGACGGGCTATGACCCGGCGCACAAGGGCTTCTACCACGGCGGCGACCTCAAGGGCGTCCTCGCCGTCCAGCCGGAAGCCCCGGAAGACGG
>CALMPZ010000576.1 GCA_937871645.1 uncultured Polymorphobacter sp. | reverse complement strand
TGGCGCTTCGCATCCCGACATTTCGAACCCGTCCGGCGGCGGCTACGGCAAATTTTCGGCGCAGTATCCCAAGCTCGAACGGGCGATGGCGCTCGACCGTGCCGCCGCGCTCAAATCGGCATCCTGGGGCGCGTTCCAGATTCTCGGCGAAAACCACAAGGCGGCAGGCTATGCCAGCGTCGAGGACTTTGTCGCGGCAGCCAAAACCTCGCTCGCCAAGCAGATCGAAGGGTTCGGCAATTTCGTCGTCGCCGACGCGCGACTGCGCAAGGCGTTGCAAGTCCGCGACTGGACAACGTTTGCCAGAATCTACAATGGCCCCGGCTACAGGAAGAACAATTACGACGTGAAGATGCGACAGAATTATGAAATCCTCGGCAGCAAGCCCTGACGCGGTGGCACTGCATCCACGGACGGCACTGAAGTGGGGGTTGATTGCAGCGGCGGCGCTGTTGCTGCCTGCCGCCACACTGGCGTTGCGCCCGACCGGCGCCAACGACGCCGCGCTGATTGCCAAGGCGCGCAGCGTCGCGGCCAACACGGTCAGTGATGTTGTCATTGATGACGCGCAGAGCTTCCGCGTGCTGCGCGGCAAACAGCTCAAGGGGCTTTTCGTGTCTGGCTCCGGCGAGGTCACCCGCGACGGTGCCGGCCCGGTGCACGGCTGCTTTGTCGTCGGCGTCAACGCCGACGGCCGCGTCAGGGTCATCCAGACCATCGGCACCGACAATTGGGAAGCCGAAACCTGCATCGCCGTCAAAGCCGTCAGCCTGCTCAAGGCCGATGCCGACGGCACGCAGCGGCTGGTGCTGATCTACGACGCCGCATCGCCCAACGCCGCGACCGTCGAGCCCGTGGTGTTGCGCTGGACGGGCCGCCTCGACCGCGCCGAAGTCGACATCACCGCGTCGGACAAGGCGTCGCAGGCGGGTGCGCAGACGATTGCCGACGTGCGCGCGGCACTGGGGCTTTAAGAGGAAGAGCCTCCGGCGGGCAGGCCTGAGGCCTGCACCCATTTGTTCATTGTCATTCCCGCGCAGGCGGGAATCCATCTTCAGCGCCGGTGACAGATGGATTCCCGCCTGCGCGGGAATGACTCGGCTTTTTTCAACCGGGTGCAGGGGTCACCCCTGCCCGCCGGAGTCTCTTCAAAACTTGACCTTGTCCGCCCAATGCCCGACGTTTCGCGGCAAAGGGAGACCATGATGACCGACGCCCCGACCCCGGCAAATGCCGCGCAAATCGACTATTGGAACGCCAAGGCCGGCGAGACCTGGGCGCGGTTTCAGGAACAGCTCGACCGTCAGATTGCGCCGCTGGGCGATGCCGGTATCCGCGCGCTGGCGCCGCAGCCCGGCGAGCGCATCCTCGATATCGGCTGCGGCTGCGGGCAGACGACGCTGGCGCTTGCCGCCGAGGTAACGCCGGGTGGTTCGGTGCTCGGGCTCGACATTTCGAAGCCGATGCTCGATGTGGCGCGCAAGCGTGCGGCGGGCGTGGCCAATGTGGCGTTCCGCGAGGCCGATGCTCAGACCGACGACTTCGGCCGCGCTGGCTTCGATGCAGTGTTTTCGCGCTTCGGGGTGATGTTCTTCGCCGACCCGACAGCGGCGTTCGCCAACATCGCCACCAAGCTCGTCGACGGCGGCCGGCTGACCTTCGTGTGCTGGCGGCCACTGGCGGAAAATGACTGGATGCGCGTGCCGCTGATGGCGGCGCTGCCGTTGCTGCCGCCGCTGCCGCCGGCCGACCCGCTGGCGCCTGGCCCGTTCGCGTTTGCCGATCCGGCGCGCATCCACGCCATTCTGGAGGGCTCGGGCTGGCATTCGGTCAATGTCGAGAAATACGACGCGCAAATCGGCAGCGGCGACCTTGCCGCGACGGTCGAAATGACCTTCCGCGTCGGCCCGCTCGGCATGGCGCTGCGCGAAAATCCCGACCGCGTTGGCGCGGTGTCCGAAGCCGTGCGCACTGCGCTGGCGCCCTATGATGGCCCCGACGGCGTCAAGCTGCCCGCCGCGGTGTGGATCGTCCAGGCCATGCGCGGCGGATGACGACACTCGCGGTCATTGTCTGCGCCTTGGCCGGCATCTATGCCGCGCTGTGGCTGGCGCAGCGGGCGTTCGTCACATCGGTGGCGCGCGATTGGTGGCGCGGGCCGGTGACCGACCATTTCGACGGCGCGCGCTTTCGCAACCTTGGCCCGCCGCCGCAGTTCCACGGGCGGCGCGACATGCTGCGCTGGAAAATGACCTCGAAGGCCGCGGTCTGGCCAAAATCGGTGCCGGTGACGCCGGTGGTGCCTGCCGAACGCATCGAGGGCGAGGCGCTGTTCGTCACCGTCATCGGCCATATCACGATGCTGGTGCAGACGCAGGGCCTCAACATCCTGACCGACCCGGTGTGGAGCGACCGCGCCAGCCCGTTCCAATGGGCCGGGCCGAAGCGCGTGCGGGCGCCCGGCGTCGCCTTCGATGACCTGCCGCGCATCGATGTCGTGCTGCTCAGCCACAATCATTATGACCACCTCGATATGGCGACGCTCAAACGCCTGTGGGCGCGCGACCGGCCGCGCATCGTCACGCCCATCGGCAATGCCGCATTGCTGGAGCGCCACGGCATCACCGCATCGGAGGGCGACTGGGGCGACAGTTTCGAGCTGGGCGCGACGGCACGCGTGCACATCGAACGCGTCCAGCACTGGTCGTCGCGCTGGGGCTTCGACAGCTACCGCGCGTTGTGGTGCGGCTTCACGCTCGAACTGCCCGGCGGCAGCGTCTATTTTTCGGGCGACTGCGGGCTCGACGCATCGGCGTTCGCGGCGGTGCGCCGCCACGGACCGGTGCGGCTCGCCATGCTCGGCATCGGCGCCTATGAGCCGCGCTGGTTCATGCAATATCACCACATGAACCCCGCCGATGCGTTGGTCGCGTTTGCCGAACTGGCACCGGCGCGCGCCATCGGCATGCACTGGGGCGTGTTCAAGCTGACCGACGAGGCCATCGACACGCCGCCCACCGCACTCGCCGCCGCACTCGCTGCTGCCGGCATCGCGCCGCACCGCTTCACCGCCGAAACCGCCGGCGCGGTCATCGAAATCGACGCGCTGCCCGTCGCCGCGCTGGTGGCAGGCTGACGCCGTGGAACCGTTCAAATTCATCCGCTCGCTCGAAGACCTGCTGTATGAAATGGTCATCAGCCTGATCCTGTTTCCGGTGACGCTGGTGCGCATCGTGCTGCGGCCAGTGGCGATGATGCGCGTCATTCAGCAGGAAAGCGGCGAGGCCGACGCCGGGCATTACAGCGACAATCTCAACCCGCCGCTGTGCTTCCTGTTCGCGATTTTCGCTGCGCATATCGCCGCGATGCCGTTCGGCGCCTCGCAGATCGCGCAGTCGGGCAATGCGCTGGCGCGGCTGGCGATGGCGAGCGAGGAGAACACGTTGCTGTTCCGCGCCGCGACGTTCCTGATCTGGCCGGCGGTCGGCGCTTTGGTCTGGCGCCAGGTGGCGCGCGTGGCGCTCGACCGCAACCTGCTGCGGCCGATTTCCTACCAGCAATTCTACCTCGCCGCGCCGTTCGCGCTGTGGGTGTCGTGCGCGACCAGCACTCCGGCCGTTTT
>CALMPZ010000575.1 GCA_937871645.1 uncultured Polymorphobacter sp. | reverse complement strand
GGCGCGGCGGCATCTACACCGCTTCTTAACGCCAACTGCTAGCCGCCGACAGCGCGGATTACCTCTTCGGCGGCGCGTTCGCCGGCCTGCATCGCGCCTTCGACATAGCCATTCCACACGGTGGCCGTTTCGGTTCCCGCCCAGTGGATCCGGCCGACGTTTGCCCTGAGCGCCGGGCCGAAGGACCGCCACGCGCCAGGGGGCATCGTGCCGGCGTAGCACCCGCGCGAAAACGCCTCGCTGACCCAGGAATGCTCGACAAACTCGCGGACTTCGCCGGCCTTCGGGCCGAACGCCTGAACAAGTGTTTCCGTGCCAGCGGCCTGCCGTTCGGTGGGGCTCCTCTGCATCCAGTCGCGCGCCGGGATGCCTTCGGTGAAGCCGAGCAATACGCCGCACGACCCATCGTCCGGCGAATTGTCATAGACGAGTTGCGGCACGTCCTTGTCGGTCAGGGCCATGCCGGACAGGCCTTCCGATCGCCAGAACGGCGTATCGTAGCGAAACATCATCTTGATCGCCGTCCCCATCGGCATGCGCTGCGTCAGCGAATCGCGCAGCGGCGGCATCGGCGGCTCGTAGCGCAGACGTCCCGCCAGCGTCGGCGGCAGTGCCACGATGACATGCGCTGCCCGAACCTCGACCGAGGTGGCGCGGACGGTCACCCCGGCTTCATCCTGCATGATCCGATCGACGACCTGTTCCAGTTTCACGCAATCCCGGAGGCTGGCGGCGAGGCCCGTCGCCAGGCTCTGCATGCCGTCGACAAAGCGGCTGTCCTGCCCGCCGCCTTCGGTTGACGTCAGGATATCCACGCCGCCGCAACTGCCGAAATAAAAGGCTACATGCAGGATGGAAAGTTCAGACGCATCGACCGAAAATACGCTCGGCGCCATGAACTTGAGCGCCCATCGGCCGCCAGCGGTGGCAGCTGTTGCATCGATCCATGCCGCATACGTCATGCGATCGAGTTCAGCAGCGTCAGGATGGGTCCAGGGCGCCTCGAGCGGGATCGAAGCCGCCAAGGCCTCCAGCTTCTCGACCGCCTGCGCAAGGTCGAGCCCGCTCGCTTCATCAAGGCCCGGCAAAATGCCGTCATAGCGTTGCACCGCGCCATCGATCAGCGCCAGCGAGGCGCCGCTATTGTAGGTCTTGAATGTCCGCAATCCCAGCTCGCGGATCAGCTTCACGACACGATGCTGGGTGGGGCCTACCCATTGACCGCCCATGTCGACAACAAACCCGTTCGACAGCGCCTTCGACAATGTTCGCCCGCCGACACGGTCCCGCGCTTCAAGGACGATGACCGACTTGCCTGCGTCGACAAGCACGCGCGCGGCAGTCAACCCCGACATGCCGGCGCCAACGATCACGACATCGCAATTCACTTCGACGGTCATGCTGATCTTCCTTCTATGGCCAATGCGAACACCGGCGCGCCCAACCGCCCGTCAATGAACACGTCCTCGACGCCTCTTGGTCGCGTACAATTGGCGAAATTCCACCGCCACCTGTTAGCGCGCCTAGATCCATAATTTAGTATCATTCGTCCAATATTGGTCAATTGAATAATATTCTATGCGCGTCGATCTGGAATGGGAAGCGCAACAGATATGGTGCTGACATCCGCCCCGCGTGAGCCAGCTAGGTAGGTCAACCCAGGAAGTTGGAAATCGACGACCCAGATGCAAGCGCGCTCGCGTTGTTTCGGGCGGCAGCTTTCGGGGCTGGCTGCATGGACCGGGAATGGCAGGAACGGGGCGCATTGCTGCCCGGCAGCTTTGGCCATTCGCTACCGGCCTAGACTACTGAACCCCGGTGAAGCGAAGGGGTGGGGACGGAAATTTCCCAATGATTACAGTGCCCAGTTTTGTCACGTGTGGGGCACCATTGCTTCCACAAGGGAATTCCAACCCATCTGGCCAAATGGCCTTTCGGCAGGCAATCAGGATAGGTCCTCTTTGGGTCGCTTTGGGTAGGAATTCTGATCTTGTCGAGGCTATACTTATTTAATGTCGCTGGTTTCGCCGTACGCGGTTAAATGCCTCAAACTTTGGTGTCTGCATCGGCACGAACGCGTGACCCCGTTCAAATCGACGATATCGCATTGATTTAATTGCATAAATATCGCTCTGGGCGGGATCGCTATCGGCGCCAATCTTGACCCTATCAGAATCTCAAATTGCAATTGCCAATCAAAGCGTTGATGTTCACTTGCGGGCAGGGCCAAATCTGGAAGCCGGTTCACAGCGGTTTGCCATATGCGGCTATCGAGGGCGACAACGAAGTACCGCAGCCCGATTTATCGCGTCGATCCGGGAGACGCTGCAAAAGCTCTGTTGGCACTCATTGCCGCCGCACCAGCGTCGCCAGAACGTTGTAAAGTCAGGCGCAGGTCAAGATTAGCCGGTGACCTGCTTGGCCCAGACTTCCTGTTCTTCGTGGAAGCTGATTTCCGCGAGGGTCGGCAGCTCGACGCGGATCGCGACATTCTTGTGATGCGGTGTACGCGCGATCGGGTCGCAATCTTCGGTCATGGTGATCATGTTGAGGCGCGGGCCGATGGTGACCTTGCCTTGCGGCGTATCGTAGATCTGGCCGTAGCCGTGCGGCAGTGAAGCCTGGCCGCGGCGTAGGCGCGGATCGGCGTCGACCCTGACGACCAGCCGCCCGGCCGGCGTGACGACGGCCATCCAGCCGCCGGCGACGCCGTTCGCGGCTGCCAAATCATCGGGGTGCATGTGCAGCGCGCCCGCCGGGTCGTTCTTGCGCCAGCGCGGGTCGCGGATGGCTTGGTTGGCGTTGTAGTGGCGGCGCTGCCCGGCGATCAGCATGATCGGATACGCCGGATCGGGTTCGACATCGGCGACGTTCAGCCGTGCCAGCCAATCAAACATTTCGGGAATGGCGAGGTGCACCTTGCCGTCGGCATGGCCGACCAGACGCCACAGGTCTTCGTGTTTTTCATCGGTGAAGATCACGCCGGAACGCCGGCTGACCATCGCTTCGAACAGCGCCTCGCCCAGGGCCGGGCCCTCGCCTTGAAAGCCGGCGCCGATCACCGCGTCGCGGTTTACCCGGGCGCATTGGTGGGCTGCCGGCCACCACACCGCCGTCGCTGCGGCCCCCGGCGGCAGCGCCCGGCCCAGCGTTTCGTAAAGGATGACGGGCGCGATGTAGCGGTGATGCGGCGCTTCCTTCAACAGATCGGCAAAGGCTGCGGAAAACGCCGCGCGGTCCGACACGGCCAATTCGCGCAGGTGATTGAGCTGCGCGTCGGCAGGCATGAACCCCATGGCGCGGATCAGCCGGGCATAGATTTCGGGCTCGGGCAGCGTGCCGGGCAGCGGGTCGAACAACGGCTCGCGCAACTGGAAGACATTGTGCGGGTATTCGAAGTTGAACAGCGTGTTTTCCCAGCGTTCGAACTGGTTGCAAGCCGGCAGGACATAGTCGGCCAGCCGCGCCGTTTCGGTCATGGCGACTTCAACGACGACGAGCAGATCGAGGCTGGAGAGCGCCTTCTCGACGGCGGTGGTATCGGTCACCGTGTTGGCGGGGTTGCCCGAATCGACGAACATGGCGCGGACGCGTTCGGGATGATCGGTCAGGATCGTCTTGGGCAGGTCATTGGGCGGCGACAGCCCGGCGATGCGCGCCTGACCGGTCGCAAGGTCGGCCGAGCCGGGGCGCGAATGACCCCACATCGGCGCCAGCCAGGTGTGGAGGCCGTTGCAGCCGGGCTTGAGGAAATTGCCGGTGACGAGGAACAGCAGCTTTTCGAGATAGGCGTTGAGCGTCGAATTGCGCGACTGTTGCACACCCACATCGGCGCGCACCGTCATCGAAGCCGCGTCGATGATCATGTGGACCGCCTGCTCGGCCTGTTCACGGCTGATGTCGGCGGCCGCGAGCCAGGCATCGACGGGCACTTTCGCAAGTTCGGCGCGCACGTCGTCCCAACCGGTCGTGCGGGTGGCGAGAAATTCATCATCCTGTCCGCCGCGCGCTACGATCATGGCGAGCAAGGCGCCGAGCAAGAACGCATCGGTGCCGGGCCGCAAGGCAAGGTGCAGATCGGCAAGATCGGCGACTTCGGTGCGCCGCGGATCGATGACGATCATCTTGCGGTTCGGGTCCTTGCCGATGGCCGACATGGCGTCGCGCGCCCGCACAAAGCCATTGGCCATCCACGGGTTGCAGCCGAGCACGATCGTCAGTTCGGCACCATGGACATCTTCGGCGGTGTGGATGTTGTGCGCCCCGAACATGTGCCCGTTGACCCAGAAATCACCGGTCTTTTCCTGCGAGACGGCACTGAAATAGGGGCCGCTGCCCATCACGCCGCGTAGTGCCTGGCCGAAGACGCCGCCCATGACGCTGCCCTGGCCGCCGCCGCCGTAATAGCCGAAGGCCTGTGCGCCACCGATGGCCCGCACGTCATGCAGTTTGGCCGCGATCTCGGCAATTGCCACGTCCCAGCTGATCTTCTCGAAATCGCCGTCCTTGGTGCGGCGCAGCGGACTGGTCAGCCGCAGCGCGCGGTCATTGGCATAGAACGGCAGCCGTCCGGCCTTCTGGCAGATGTAGCCGAGAGACTTGGGGTTGTCCTTGTCGCCGCGGACGCGCTTCATGACGCCGTCTTCGATCTCGACTTCGATGCCGCAGTTCACATAGCACAGGATGCACGCCGACTTGCGGATCACGGTTTCAGACATCGTCCATTCTCCTGCTCGGGCGGCGTTACAGCGGGCTACCAGTTTTCCCGGTACGGCCGCACTTCGGCGAGGAACGACCACGCCGAGCGGTCCTGATGCGCCAGATGATAGACTTCGTCGGCGATCGCGGACGGCTTGATGAAGAAGTCGTCTTCGGCGGTGCTGTAGAGCGCCCGCGCCCACGGCACATCGATGACGGCGTCGATGATCAGATAGGCGACATGCACCCCCTTGGGGCCAAGGTCGCGCGCGATCGATTCGGCCAGGATGCGCTGCGCGGCCTTGGTCGGCGCGAAACCGGCGAACTTGGCGCGTCCGCGCTGCGCCGAGGTGTTGCCAGTAACGATGATCGCGCCGTTGCCGCGTTCGACCATCAGCGGCGCGGCCCAGCGCGCCAGATGGAGCAGCGCCATGACATTGACGTCGAAATTGAGCTGCAGCGTTTTCGGCGCCACCTCCATGAAGTCGGCAAAAGCGCCGCCGACGGCATTGTGCACGACGACTTCGGGCGCGCCGGCGCGCTGCTTGATGGCGTCGAGCGCTGCATGCAGCGCCGCGGTGTCAGTCACATCACAGGGCACCGCGAACGCTTCGGGCAGTTCGGCGGCCAGTCCATCAAGGCGCGCCACATCGCGCGCGATCATCGCAACCTGATAGCCGCCGGCAACGAAGCGGCGGACCAGCGAGCTACCCGTGCCGGGGCCGACCCCGGTGACGACAGCGAGCGGCTTCATGCTGCCGCTCCCATCGCGTCGCGCATGAACTCGAGCCGGTCATTGCCAAAAAACATCTCGGTCCCCACAAAGAATGTCGGCGAGCCGAACACGCCGCGGTCGGCAGCGGCGGCGTCGGCGGCATCGAGAAGTGCTTCGAGCGCCGCGCCGTCCATCAGATCCGTCAGCGCCGCAGCGCCGGCGACGCCCGCAGAGGTCAGCAGTGCGGCGATTTCCGCCGGCGAGCCCAGCGGCGCGGGTTCGCCCCACATCGCGCTGAACAGCGCCGTCGCGGCCTTGCGGCGCTCGGGACCGTCGGGGATGGCCAGCGTCGCGCGCAGCAACCGCCGGCCGTCGATCTCGCGCATTTTCGGATTGGGGCTCATCGGCACGCCGTAGCGACGCGCCCAGCGGCCAAGGTCAACCGAGGCGTAGGCGCCCTTGACCTTGCAGGTGATGGTGGTCGGCGTGTTGCCCACCCGCTTCATCACGTCGATGACGTCGAAAGGGTGCAGCGTCAGGTCGATGTCGCCGGTCTGCGTCATCGCCAGATACGAATAGGGACTACGATAGTCGAAATGGAATTGCACAGCTGCCACGACTCGTCTCCTCGCTGTCAGATTGGCAATTCTGTATGATGCCTATCATGCTAAATCAAGCGGGATTCCAAAGCTGACGCGGA
>CALMPZ010000574.1 GCA_937871645.1 uncultured Polymorphobacter sp. | reverse complement strand
CGCGGGTCATAATCGAGCGCATCGCCGCCGACGACCTGCAATCGCCCGGGGGCGACGGCGCCGAGTTCAGCGAGTGCCGGCAACGCGCGGTCGTCGCGTTCGACGGCGACGACATTGGCGCCGGCACGCAGCAGCGCGCGCGTCAGCCCGCCGGGACCGGGGCCGACTTCATAGACGCTGGCGCCGGCGAGCGGCCCCGGCACGCGCGCGATGCGGTCGAGCAGATTGCCATCGAGCAGGAAATTCTGGCCGAGCGATTTCTTCGCGGCGAGGCCGTGGCGCGCAATGACTTCGCGCAGCGGCGGCAAGGCATGCAGCGCGTCGCTCACGCTTCGCGCTCTAGTTGCGCGCCGCTCACGCTTCGCGGCGCACGGCGCATTCGCCCGCCATGCGGATCGCAGCGATGATGGCGTCGGCGCGCGCCAGCCGCTTGCCGGCGATGTCGAACGCGGTGCCATGGTCGGGCGAGGTGCGGACGATCGGCAGCCCCAATGTGACGTTGACGCCGGCATCGAAATGCAGGGTTTTCAACGGGATGAGTGCCTGGTCATGGTACATGCAGATGGCTGCGTCATAGCGTTCGCGGGCTGCCGCATGGAACATCGTGTCGGCAGCGAGTGGCCCGAACGCGTCGATGTCTTCGGCACGCAAGGCCTCGATAGCGGGCGTGATGATGTCGATTTCCTCGCGCCCCAGCGTGCCGCCTTCGCCGGCGTGCGGGTTGAGCCCGGCGACGGCCAACCGCGGTGCAGCGATACCGAAATCGCGCTGCAGCCCGCGTGCGGCAACACGCGCGCGCGATACGATGAGTTCGGTTGTCAGCTGGCTTGAGACTTCGGACAGCGGCGTGTGGATCGTGATCGGCACGGTGCGCAGCGACGGCCCCGCCAGCATCATCACGGTATTGCCCGCCGCCATGCCGCAGCGTTCGGCGATGAACTCAGTCTGGCCGGGATGGGTGAAGCCGATGGCGTAAAGCTGCGCCTTCGATACAGGGCCAGTGACGACGGCGCGGGCACTGCCGGCGCGGGTCAGCCCGACGGCGATTTCGAGGCTGTCGAGCGCGCAGCGGGCACCGGCGAGATTGGGTTCGCCGGGGACGATTTCGCCGGGGTCATCGACCTGGATCAGCGGCAGGCCATCGTCAAACGCGCGCACCGCTTCGTCAGGGCCCGAGACGATGGTGATCGGCCCGTCCCAGACCGCGCGCAGCGAGCGCTGATCGCCGATCGCGAAGAACGGCGGCAGCCCGGCTTCGCGACGCTGCGCCCACGCCAGCGCGATGATTTCGGGCCCAATGCCGGCGGGGTCGCCAAGCGCAACCGCGAGCGCGTCCATCACCAGCGCCTAGCGATAGTCGATCACCGCGTCGCGACGCAGGTCGCGCAGGTAGCGGCGGGCGCGCATGTTGACGCGTTCCTCGTTGAGCTGCGCATAGACTTCGTCGAACGATGCGGATTGCGGCTTTACCCCGGCATCGTCGCGGCCGCACAGCACCAGCACGCGGACGCCGTCCTTCGCCGAGCCGAACGGCGGCGTGGCCTGGCCGACCGACAGCGACTTCATCATTTCCTGCAGCGCCGGCGGCAGGTCCTTGATACGGATGGCATCGTTGACCGCGACCTGCGCGCCGATTTCCTTCGCCACGATTTCGACGCGGCCGCAGCCGCCCATGTCCTGCGTGACCTTCTGGAAATTGGCGACCAGCGCCTTGGCTTCGGGCTCGGTAACGCCCGGCTTGAACTGGATCGCCATCTGCTTGAGGCTGAGGATGGCATTGGCCGGATCTGCGGCGAGGACTTGGCGCTTTTCGATCAGCGCCATAATGGCGATTCCGCCGGGCACGACAATGGGGTCGCTGATGCTGGCGGGGGCGAGCGCGGTGACGACCGGCCCGACGGCATCGTTGAGCTGGCCGGCGCGGACCCAGCCGAGTTCGCCGCCGACGCCGGCGGTCGAGGCTTCGGAAAATTGCCGGGCATAGGCGACGAACGAAGCGCCGCCGCGGATCTGCTGGACGATGCGCTGGGCATCGGCCATGACGCGTGCCTGGTTTTCGGGTGTGGCGCTCAGGAAGATTTCGCCGACGCGGTACTCCTCGGTACCTTTAGCGGCATTGAGCTTGTCGAGCAGCGCCTGAACCTCTTCATCGCCAACGGTGACGGTGGGTTCGACCTTGCGGCGCAGCAGCCGCGACCAGGCCATTTCGCCGCGGATCTGCGCCTTGATCGAGGCTTGCGAGGCACCGTTCTGCTTAAGGAAGGCGCTGAACTGTTCGGGCGTCTGTTTGAAATTGGCGGCGACGCGCTTGAAGGCGTTTTCGACTTCGGCATCGGTGACGCGGATTTCGTTGCTCGCGGCTTCCTGGATTTCGAGCTTTTCGTCGATCAGGTTGCGCAGCACCTGAAGCCGCAGCTTGTTGCGCTCTTCGGGGGAGA
>CALMPZ010000573.1 GCA_937871645.1 uncultured Polymorphobacter sp. | reverse complement strand
CTTGGCCAGTTCGCGCTTCAGCGCCGCGATGCAGTCGCGCCGCACGATGGTGGAGCGGTGCAGCCGGATGAACAGCGTCGGATCAAGGCGGCGTTCGAGTTCGATGATCGTCGTGTGCAGCAGGTACGACCGCGCGCCGACATGCAGCCGCATATAGTCGCGCTCGGCCTCGATGCGCTCGATGTCGGCTGCCGCAATGCGGCTGATCTCGCCGCGGTTCGGCACCCAGAATTCCTGCGTCCAGGGCGCACTCGCCTGCGGCACCGCCGCCCGCGCCGCCAGCGCCCGGTCGACGGCGCGCTCGAGCCGTTCGGGGTCGATCGGTTTGAGCAGATAATCGACCGCCGCGACATCGAACGCCGCCACCGCATAGCTGTCGAATGCCGTCACGAAAATCACCAGCGGTGGCGCCGTTGTTGCCGCCAGCTGCCGCGCCAGCTCGATCCCCGACAAGCCCGGCATGGCAATGTCGAGCAGCAGCAGTTCGGGCGCAAACGCTTCAATCAGTCTCAGCGCCGATGCCGCGTCATGCGCACTGCCGACGATGTGCAACGCCGGCAGCCGCGCCGCGAGGATCTGCAACCGCTCGATGGCGAGCGGCTCGTCATCGACCAGCAGCGTGCGGATCGGCGCGTCAGGCATCGAGCCGTGCATCCATCTGCTGCCCATCGATCGCCAGCGGTAGCCACAGGCTGGCGCGGTAGCCGCCGCCGGGAAGCGGCCCGGCCGCACAGCGCGCGCGGTCGCCGTAGCGTGCTGCCAGCCGGTCGCAGACGTTGCGCCAGCCGACACCGCCGCACGGCACCGCGCCGGGATTGTTGCCGTCGTCCTCGACACTGATGTGCAGCTGCACGCCTTCGCTGCGGGCGCGAATGGTCAGCGTCACCGGTCGCTGCGTCGGTGCGACGCCGTGCTTGATGGCGTTTTCGACCAGCGGCTGCAGGATCAGCCCCGGCACGCGAATGTCGGCCAGGTTGTCGGGGACGTCGATGACGCTGACCAGCCGCGCCGGAAAGCGCACTGCCTCGATGCCCAGATACAGTTTCTGCAGCGCGATTTCGTCGGCCAGCGGCACATCGGCAGCGGGGTCGCCACTCAGGCTCGACCGGAAGAACGTCGCGAGGTTGATGATCATGCGTTCGGCATCATCATTGCGGCCCGCCAGCACCAGCGACGACAGCGAGTTGAGCGTGTTGAACAGGAAGTGCGGATTGACCTGATAGCGCAGCGCGCGCAGCTCGGCGGTCTGCGCCTCGGCGCGGTAACGCGCCATCAGTCGCTCGACGTGGCGGACGCGCTCGGCATTGGCCAGCGCAATCCACAGGATGCCCCAGGCGACGATGAAGAAGTACCAGTTAAGCGCGGCTTCCGCGATGACCATCGCCGGCGAGAACTTCTTCTCGGGATATTTGGCGATTTCAGCGAGCGTCGATTCGGCCGGGCTGACGACGTAGAATGCCGTGAAATTGATCGACGCATAGGCCAGCGACAGCGGTACCGCGACCACCAGCACGGTCGCCACCAGCCGCCGCAGCGGCCAAGCTTCGACCCGCCGCAGCAACAGATAGAACAGCGCGGTCAGCCCGATGCCGAACAGCGACACCACGGTGCGCCGGCCGAGCATGCCGAGTTCGCCGGGGCCTTCGTGAAACACCGCGGTGCGCACGGTGTTGATGACGAAATAAAACGCCCAGAAGCCGATGATCGACACCAGCGCGACGCGCGGCGGCACCCGGAATGGCGCGGTTTGCGTTGGTATGGCCATGCCCCTTCATACCACCATTTGCAGTGCTGTAACCAACCCCGCAGGGCGCCGGTCGAACTGCCGCGACTGTTGGTCGAACACCGGCAGCGAACCGGCCCGCCGCAGGCTACTCCGGCGACAGGCACCGGCATTTCGCAACGGGCGCCACCGCTGGGGGAAAGACACCGCCGATGCTATCGCCCAATACCTTTGCGTTCGGTGCGCTCGCCGCGCTGGTGCTGCTCGCCAGCCATGACGGCGCGCGGCTCAGCCTGGCGTTCGAAGACCGCGCCGACCCCAACCCGCGCCAGTTCGCGCTCGCCGCCAAGGCCGCCGGGCTGGGGTTGCAGCTGGTCATATCCTGGACCGAACGTGACGCGCACAAATTGTCGCTCGCGCGCTAGTCCTACTCGCCAGTGCGCCGTAGTTGCGCTAGCCTCCCCCGCAAATAGCGGGAGATTTGCCATGACCACGCCGTCCGTGATCACCCAGTCGATGATTCCTCAGGCGATGATCGACCTCTACGACCGGTTCACCCACCATGACCTTGATCGCCGCGCGCTGATGACCGGGCTGACGCGGCTGGCGGGCAGCGCCGCCGCTGCCGCCGCACTGCTGCCGCTGATCGAGGCCTCCGCCTCGGCTGCCAGCCTGACCCCCGACAATGACCCGCGCGTGGTTTCTGAAATGCTCGAATGGCCCGGCGCCAATGGCCATGTCATGCGCGGCTATCACGTCCGCCCGGCGAACACGTCGAAGCGCCTGCCCGCCATCATGGTCATCCACGAAAACCGCGGGCTCAACGCGCATACCAAGGATGTCGCCCGCCGCATGGCGCTCGAGGGCTTCGACGTACTGGCACCCGACTTCCTGTCGCCGGCGGGCGGCACGCCGGTCGCCGCCGACACCACCCCCGAAGCGATTTCGGCCGCCGAAGACAAGGCGCGTGCGATGATCGGCGCGCTCGACCGGCCCGCGACGGTCGCCGATGCGGTGGCGACGCTGGCGTTCCACAAGGGCCTCAAGACCACCACCGGCAAGGCCGGCGCGGTCGGCTTCTGCTGGGGCGGCGGCATGGTCAACGCGCTGGCGATTGCCGCGGGCGACGCGCTCAAGGCGGGCGTCGCCTACTACGGCCCGGTGCCCGCCGACCTGACGCAAGTCGCCAAGATCAAGGCGGCAATGCTGCTCCACTATGCCGGGCTCGACGAGCGCATCAACGCCGGCATCCCCGGCTATGAAGCCGCGCTCAAGGCGGCGGGCGTGACCTATGCGGCGTTCGTCTATGACGGCGTCAACCACGCCTTCAACAATGACACTTCGGCAGCGCGCTACAACAAGGCCGCCGCCGACCTGGCATGGGCGCGGACCGTCGATTGGTTCAAAAAGCACGCGCGCTAGGTGCGTGCAACGTGAACGCCCGCGACCGTCCTACACCTCGGGGAAGTTTACAATCTGTACGAAGATCGGGGGGTCGCGAAGTTTACACTCTCCGCCGTGGCGCGCTGTTTGCCGCTGCGTTGGCGGATCCTTCCAAAGACCGATCATATATAACCCATTTGGCGCGAAAAGTCAAAGTTTCGGAAGGGCCTCCGGCGGGCAGGCCAGTTCTTGTC
>CALMPZ010000572.1 GCA_937871645.1 uncultured Polymorphobacter sp. | reverse complement strand
CGGCACTGGCCCGATGGCAGCCCCGATGGCGTCGACCAGATCGCCGCGCTGATTGCCGGCATCAAGGCCAATCCGGCGTCGCGGCGGCACATCTTCACTGGCTGGAACGTCACGCAGTTGGACGAAATGGCGCTGCCGCCGTGCCACATGACCTATCAGTATTTCGTCGCCAATGGCCGGCTGTCCGGCACGCTCTACCAGCGCTCGTGCGACCTCGGGCTGGGCTTCCCGTTCAACATTTTCGAAGCGGCGCTGCTGATCCGGATGATCGCGCAGCAATGCGACCTCGAACCCGGCGAGCTGGTGTGGATGGGCGCCGATTGCCACGTCTATCTCGACCACGCGCATCTGGTCGAGGAGCAACTGTCGCGCAGCCCCCGGGCGTTCCCGAAGCTGGCGCTGACCCGGCGGCCGGCGACGATCCTCGACTACCGCCCCGAAGATTTCGACCTGACCGGCTATAACCCGCACCCGCACATCGCGGCACCGGTGTCGGTATGATCCTCAGCCTGATCGTCGCCCGCGCATCGAACGGCGTCATCGGTGCCGATGGCGGGCTGCCGTGGCACATCTCCGCCGACCTCAAGCACTTCAAGGCGCTGACGGTGGGCAAGCCGATCATCATGGGGCGCCGCACCTACGATTCAATCGGCAAGCCGCTGCCCGGGCGCCACAACATCGTGCTGACGCGCGACCCCGACTGGCGTGCTGCGGGCGTCACCGTCGTGCCCAACCTTGCCGAGGCGGTGGCAGCAGCCGGGCTCGACCCGCGCGCGCGTGCCGACGAGATCATGGTCATCGGCGGCGTCGCGGTGTTTGACGAGGCGCTGCCGTCGGCGCGCCGCGTCCATCTCACCGAAGTCCATGCAGCACCGGTGGGCGACACCATCCTGCCGCCGTTCGATCCGGCGATATGGGCCGAAACGACGCGCGAAGACCATGACGCGGCGGGCGACACACCGGGCTATAGTTTCGTGACGCTGGAACGGCGCACCTGAAGGGGAGGCTGAAATGCGGATTTTGAAGTGGCTGCTGGGCATTGTCGCGGTGGCCGCGCTGGCGTTTTTCGCGCTCGCGCCCGGCATCATCGAGCGCGGCATGAACAAGGTCGAGCGCGCGTCACCCTGGCCGGTGTCGGCGCAGGCGGCGGCGCTGCACAAGTCGCTGGTCATCGCCGACCTGCATTCGGACACGCTGCTGTGGAAGCGCGATGTCGACGCGCTCGCCAAGCGCGGCCATGTCGATCTGCCGCGCCTCGAAGCTGGCAATGTCGCGCTGCAGGTGTTCTCCAGCGTCACCAAGACCCCCAAGGGCCAGAATTACGAGGCGAACAGCGCCGACACCGACAATATCACGCTGCTGGCGGTGGCGCAGTTGCAGCCGGTCAAGACCTGGAACTCGCTGCTCGAACGCTCGCTGTGGCACGCCGAAAAGCTGCGCCGTGCCGAAGCCGGCAGCGACGGCCGCTTGCGCATCGTGCGCTCGGGCGCCGACATCGACCGGCTGCTCGCTGACCGTGTCGCAGGCAAGGCGGTCACCGGCGCGCTGTTGTCGATCGAGGGGTTGCAGGATTTGGAGGGCAGAGTGACGAACGTCGGCACGCTCTACGACGCCGGCTTCCGCATGGCGGGGCTGGCGCATTTCTTCGACAATGATGTCGCGGGCTCGATGCACGGGCTGAGGAAATACGGGCTGACAGCGCTCGGGCGCCAGGTCGTCCCCGAAATGGAACGGCGCGGCATGATCGTCGACCTCGCGCACGCCAGCCCGGCGGCGTTCGCCGAAACGCTGGCGATCGCGACGCGACCGGTGGTGATCAGCCACGGCGGCGTCAAGGCGACGTGCAACACGACGCG
>CALMPZ010000571.1 GCA_937871645.1 uncultured Polymorphobacter sp. | reverse complement strand
CGCCGAGTCGCCCTCTCCCGCAAGGGGAGAGGGGGCTACATCGGCGAATTCGGCTATTGCCAGGCCTTCGGCGAGTTTGAGCGCGGCTTCGAAGCTTTCCGCCAGGCGGCCGCCTAGGCCTTCTTTCACGACGATGCGGTCGACGACGACGTCGATGTCGTGCTTGTATTTCTTGTCGAGTACCGGGGCGTCATCGATGTCGTAGAAGGCGCCGTCGACCTTGACGCGCTGGTAGCCGTCCTTCTTGAGCGTCGCGAGTTCCTTGCGGTATTCGCCCTTGCGGCCGCGCACGATCGGGGCGAGCAGGTAGAGCCGCGTGCCTTCGGGCAGCGCCATGACGCGGTCGACCATCTGGCTGACGGTTTGCGCGGTGATGGGCAGGCCGGTGGCGGGCGAATAGGGGGTGCCGACGCGCGCCCACAGCAGGCGCATGTAATCGTAGATTTCGGTGACGGTGCCGACGGTCGACCGCGGGTTCTTGGACGTGGTTTTCTGTTCGATGCTGATGGCGGGCGACAGGCCTTCGATGTGATCGACATCGGGCTTCTGCATCAGTTCGAGGAACTGGCGGGCATAGGCCGAGAGCGATTCGACGTAGCGGCGCTGGCCTTCGGCATAGATGGTGTCGAACGCGAGGGACGACTTGCCGCTGCCGGACAGGCCGGTGATGACGACGAGCTGGTCGCGCGGCAGGTCGATATCGACCGACTTGAGGTTGTGTTCGCGCGCGCCGCGCACCTGAATGTGAGTCAGCATGGATCGTTTGTTCCAGATTTGTTCGCGCTTGGCAAGCGGAGGAATGGCGGGCGCGGCGGTCGCCGGCGATGTTGGCGAAATAGGGAGTCTACGTACTGACTGCAACCGCGGCATCGGGTATCCGGTGTCGCAGCAGGCCGCCGATGTGCGGCAGCGGGTGAACGCGTCGAGGAGGTTGAGATGCGCAAACTTGTAGTGGCGGCAGCCTTGGGGCTGGCGACCGTGAGCCACGCAGCGGTGGCATCGACGGTGGTGGTCGAATGGCGCGGGCTGGCCGGTGGCACCGACCTGTGGCATTATTTCGGGCTGGGCGACACGCTGGTTGACGTGCCGACGGTGCTCAGGTTCAGCTTCCGCACCGATATACCCGGCACCTATGCGTCCGACGGCACGACCTATGCGTCGGTGAACGGCTATGGCCCGCAATATCCACCCGAAGGCACGTTGAATGCGTCGCCGGGCAACGCCGTGATCACCATCAACGGCATCAGCAAGACCATCGACGGGCTGTACTGGTCGTATTTCAACAAGGTCCGCGAAACGCCGTGGATGAACCTCGAAGCCTATGCCGAGGATTTCGGGGCGAGCGGCAGCTACACCTATGGCGGCTCAAGCTATCTGTTCGCGCGCTTTCCCGATGCCGGACACAGCGTGGCGCTCGACGAGACGATGACCTTGAGCGGCTTTTGCTGCGGGCGGCTGGGTGGCCACTTCCAATGGGCCGATTATGATGCGGCGACCGACACCGGCATTTCGTTCGATATCGGGTTCGGAGATGGCATTTTGCTGGTGCGCCCCGGCGTACCCGAACCGGCGAGCTGGGCATTGATGATTGCCGGGTTCGGCCTTATCGGTGCGGCACAGCGCGTGGTGCGGCGGCGGCGCGAAGCGGCGACCGTTGCGATTGTTTCAAGCTAGATTTTTGGAAGGCTGATGATGCGACTGATCTTTGCGGCGGCGGTTTTGGCGCTGGCGGTGCCGGCTTCGGCGGCTGAATTCTACCACCTGACCTGGACCGGACCGATCGATCGCGGTACCGACAGCAGCAACTATTTCGGGTTGGGCAGCGACCTGACAGGCGCAACCGTCGCGGTCGATTATGCGTTCGACATGGGGGTCGGCGACGGCTGCTGCGACCCCAATTCCTACCTGCATTACGGCAACGGCGACTATGACAACAATCCCGACCCGCTGCGGTCGCCCGGCCGGGTGACGGTGACGATCAACGGCGTCAGCTACTGGCGCCTCGGCAATAGCTATTCGGAATATTTCCGTGGCGTTGAAACCGACTGGGGCGTGATCAATACGCAGGTTCTGGTCTGGGACGTCGACTATTCGGGGCAGGACGGCTCGACGCTGGGCTTTCAGTATCCGATCAGCGCCATCGCGCCCGGCACCGGCATGTTTGATCCGTTTTCGATCACGCAAGTGTTCGGCGGTAATGTCAGCGCGCAGCGTGATGACGGCCATATGGGGCGCTACGCGCAATTCTACTTCGAATTCGGTGGTCAGGCGAACACCTTCAGCCTGACGCGCGCCGTGCCCGAACCGGCCAGCTGGGCGCTGATGATTGCCGGCTTCGGGATGACCGGTGCGGCGCTGCGCCGACGGCGCGTGGCGGCGGTTGCGGGCTGAGCGCATTTCCCGCATGGACGGTGCGCACGGGCTGCGGCCCGAATTCAGCACGAACAAGGGAATTTTGACGATGCGCGTTTTGACTTCGGGGTTGCTGGTGGCGTTGTCGCTGGCAGGGGTGGCGCAGGCGCAGACGAACCCGGTGACCGGTGCCGGCAACATGGTCGGGTCGGCGGTGACATCGGCGGTCAATTCGACGGCGAGCCTCGTCAATGCCAACCCCAGGCAGGTGCCGCCGATCCTCGAGGATGCGATAAAGCGCCCGTACACGCTGCAGGGCACGGCGAACTGCGCGCAGCTGACGGCGAGCGTGCAGGCGCTCGACGCGGTGCTTGGCCCCGATGTCGATGCGCCGCCGCCGCCGAGCAGCGACAACACCGGCACCGAGCTGGCGATGGCGGCGGGCCAGTCGGCGGTCAGCATGTTCATTCCCGGCACCGGGCTGATCCGCCAGATTTCGGGCGCGGCGGCGGCCGAAAAGCACGCGCGCACCGCAGTCTATGCCGGGTCGATCCGGCGCGGTTTCCTGAAGGGGCTGGGGCAGACCAAGCGCTGCGCGCCGCCAGCCGCACCGCTGCCCGCCGCGCTCAAATAGGCAAATCTTCGTCGCGCTGCGTGCACCGCCGGCGTGCGGCGCAGCAGGGCAACGCTGCACCATCAGGCCGTGAAATAGGCGCGATTGATCGATGATATTGGCAAATTCAGCGGTTTCGGGGGTGGCACGACGTCGTTTCGGCGGCTAAGGAGCGCGCAACAGGGGGCTCGGTCGGTAATGGCCTTGTCATCATCGGATGGCAGGCCGTCGGGCAGGTTTGATGTGTGGCTCGTCGCTGCATCGGTCCGGCCCGTAGCAAGGAATCGCGTCCATCCGGTGTTCGGGCGGGCGCGAAGAAGGACAAGATGACCGCGACGCGCCTGCAACCTCGCTATGTGCACAAGCCCTGGGGGCGCCGCGACCTGGCGCCATGGGCCGATGGCCTGTCGCCGACGGTCGAACCGGTCGGCGAAATCATCTTCGATGCCGGCACCGGGCTGCCCGATGACCCCGAGCTGCTGATCAAGGTGTTGTTCACCGCCGAGGCACTGTCGGTGCAGGTGCATCCCGATGCGGTAACCGCGGCGTCACTCGGCCTGCCGCGCGGCAAGGACGAGGCCTGGGTGGTGCTGTCGGCGGAACCCGGCGCGCAGGTCGGGCTGGGGCTGACGCAGCCGGTCAGCCCGGCGGCGCTGGCGACTGCCGCGCGCGACGGCTCGATC
>CALMPZ010000570.1 GCA_937871645.1 uncultured Polymorphobacter sp. | reverse complement strand
ATCAGGCCCCGTGCCTGGTCATCGTCGTCAGCCAGCCGGTGTCCGCCAGCCACATCCCGCGCTGGGAACAGGAGCTTTCGGCAGGTGCCGCAACGATGCAGCTGTGCAACGCCGCGCACGCTTACGGCTTCGTCGCCAACTGGCTGACCGGCTGGGCGTGTTTTTCGCGCGCCGTCGCCGATGCGCTGGGCATCGACGATGGCCGCATCGCCGGCTTCGTGTTCATCGGCACGCAAGGGCGCCCGCTCACCGAACGCCCGCGCCCCGCGCTGGACGCCGTGGTGCGCGCCTTCACGCCCGACGCGACCTAGGCCGCTTCCGACCAAAACCAACCCCGCTCATCCCGAGCGAAGTGTGGTTCAATAGAACAGGCGCGACGACCTGCGCGCTACTTGATCCGCTTGACCTTGAACGCCCGGTGCTGGCGGACCAGCTCGGCCTGGAAACTTCCCATCGCGGCGACGGTGATGATCACCGCATCGCCGTTGCGCACCGGCGGTAGCGCCACGCCCGTCGTCTGGCGCCAGAGCTGGCCGTTGTCGAGCACCAGCACCGCCATGCCGTCGCTGGCGGTCAGCACTTCGCTGACCTTGGCATCGACGCGCGTCATCGTGCCCGCCGGAATTTGCCCGCGCGCCAGCCGCTCGCCGCCGAACGCGGCCTTCTTGGCGGCTTCGTCGGCCTTGGCCTGCTCGGCGGCGAGTACGGCCATTTCGGCCTCGCGCTGCTGTGTCACCGCCTTGGCTTCGGCCGAAAGCGTCGCCACCGCATTGTCATAACAGGCGAGCCGCTTGGCGTTGTCGGCCTGTCGCGCACAGGCGACGAGCGTATCGTCGATCGCTGCCGCCTGCGCCGGCAGCGCCGCGCCATAGGCCAATCCCAACGCCAAAATCAGCACGCGGGCACGGTTCATCTGCGACTCCTGCATCTCATCAACTGCGGCATTCGCGCAGCACGGCTGCGAAACCTAGACCAGCCCCGCGCGCACGTCACGCATCGAAATATGCCGGTAAATGTTGACTCGCCAAGTGTTGTATAGCAATAGGACAGCATGTGGCAGGATGATCGACCCATTTACCTCCAGATTCGCGACATCATCGTCGTGCGGATCCTGGATAACATCCACGGCGACGGGCCGTTGCCCTCGGTGCGCGCACTCGCCGCCGAGCTCGATGTCAATCCGCTGACGGTCGCCAAAGCCTATCAGGAACTCCAGCTCGCCGGGCTGGTCGTCGCCAAAAAGGGCGTCGGCCTGTACGTCGAACAGGGCGCCCGCGCCGCGCTGCTCAAGTCCGAGCGCGCCGCCTTCCTCGAAACCGAATGGCCGCGCATCAAGCGCCGCATCGCGCAACTCGGGCTGGCGCCCGAAGACCTGTTCGCGCAAGCCTGACGACGGGCCTCAGGCCCCCAGCGCCGCTTCCTCGATCGCATAGAACAACCCCGACCCGCGCGTGATCGGCCCGAGCAGCGCCGTTGCCGGCGGCATCAACTGTTCGGCAAAGAACCGCGCCGTCGCGATCTTGGCACGCAGGAACGCCGCATCGCCCTCGCCTGCCGCCAGCCGCTGCGACGCCACCGCTGCCTGCTTCGCCAGCAGATAACCGCCTACTGTCACCCCGAACAGCCGCAGATACGGCGTCGCGCCGGCAGCCGTGTCGGTCAGTGCGTCGGCGCTGTTGCCGGTCATCCAGACGCTGGCGTTTTCGAGTGCCGCCAGCCCGTCCTCGAGATACGGCCGCAGCGCGCCAAGGTCGCCAGCCTTGGGCAAATCACCGATAAAGTCGCGGATTTCGAGGAACAGCGTCCGCCAGTGCGCGCCGCCGTCCATGCCGAGCTTGCGGCCGACGAGGTCGAGCGCCTGGATGCCGTTGGTGCCTTCGTAAATCGGCGCGATGCGCGAATCGCGCAAATGCTGCGCCGCGCCGGTTTCCTCGACAAACCCCATGCCGCCAAACACCTGTACGCCGATGCTGGCCATTTCGACGCCGATATCGGTGGCATAGGCCTTGGTCACCGGCGTCAGCAGGTCGGCCAAGCCGGCCGCCGCCTTATCGCCCGTCGCATGCGCGCGGTCGACGGCAGCCGCATTCAGATAGGTCAGCGCGCGTGCCGCCTCGGTCGTCGCCTTCATCGTCATCAGCATGCGCCGCACATCGGCATGTTCGATGATGCGCACGGGTTCCCTGCCGCCGCCGAACTTCGCCGACTGGACGCGCTCCTTGGCGAACGCCAGCGCCCCCTGATACGCGCGCTCGGCAATCGCCACGCCCTGCAGCCCGACATTGATGCGCGCGTGGTTCATCATCGTGAACATGGCGCGCATCCCGGCGCCCTCCTCGCCGACCAGATAGCCGACGCAATTGTCATGCTCGCCAAAGCTCATCGAGCAGGTCGGCGAAGCGTGGATGCCGAGCTTGTGCTCGACGCCCGTCACGCGCAGGTCATTCCGGGTGCCGTCGGGCAGGAACTTCGGGCAGATGAACAGCGAAATCCCCTTGGTCCCCGGCGGCGCATCGGGCAGCCGCGCCAGCACCAGGTGGATGATGTTTGCCGCGACATCATGCTCGCCCCAAGTGATGAAGATCTTGCTGCCCTTGATGCGGTAGGTGCCGTCGGCATGCGGCTCGGCGCGCGACCGCAGCGCGCCGACATCGCTGCCGGCCTGCGGCTCGGTCAGGTTCATCGTGCCGGTCCACTCACCGCTGACCAGTTTGGTCAGATAGCGCTCCTGCAACTCGGGCGACGCATGCGCCGCCAGTGCCTCGATGGCGCCCATGCTGAGCATCATGCACAGGCTGAACGCCATGTTCGCCGAGGTCAGCTGCTCCTGCACCGCGCTCGCCAGCACGAACGGCAGCCCCTGCCCGCCATGCGCCACCGGCGCGCCGAGCCCGGCCCAGCCACCCTCGACGTAACGCGCATAAGCGTCCTTGAAGCCTTCGGGCATGAACACCTGATCGCCTTCAAGCCGGCTGCCGGCGCGGTCCCCGCTCCAGTTCAAGGGCGCAAAGACATTGCCCGTCAGCTTGCCGGCCTCCGACAGGATCGCCTCGACCATGTCGGGCGTCGCGTCGCCGAACCCCGGCAGTGCCGCCAGCCCGGGCAGGTCGGCGATGGTTTCGAGCACGAAGCGCTGTTCGGCGATGGGGGCGGTGTAGGTCATGGCGCGGCGTCCCGGAATGGAGAAGCCCCTCCCCTACGCAGCCTTGGCGCGGCGGGCAATATGGCGACGGCGCCGCAGGGTGGGCGCGCGGCACAATTGGCGCTAGAGCAGTCCGCGATGGAACATGACACGCACATCGTCGCCCCCGACGCTGCCGGCATGGCGCGCGCGGTGGCGCTGCTCGCTGCCGGCGAGGTCGTCGCGCTGCCGACCGAGACGGTCTACGGGCTCGCCGCGGTCGCCGCCAACGGTGCCGCAGTGGCGCGTATCTTCGCCGCCAAGGGCCGCCCGAGTTTCAACCCGCTGATCGTCCATGTCGCCGACGCAGCCCAAGCCGCGACCTTGGTCGAGGTCAATGCCACTGCCGCCGCGCTGATGGCGGCGCACTGGCCGGGTCCGCTGACGCTGGTGCTGCCGCTCAAGCCCGACGCGCCGGTCGCCGGGCTGGTCAGCGCCGGATTGCCGACGCTGGCGGTGCGCTGCCCGGCGCATCCGGTGATGCAGGCGGCGATTGCCGCCGTCGGGCCGCTCGCCGCGCCGAGCGCCAACGCCTCGGGCAAGATCAGCGCGACACACGCGCGCCACGTGCTGGCAAGCTTGCGCGGCCGCATCCCGCTGATCGTCGATGGCGGCCCGTCGCACGCCGGCGTCGAAAGCACCATCATCGGCGTCGACGGCGACCGCGTCACCTTGCTGCGCCACGGCGCGGTGGCAGCAGCACCCGACTGGCAAGCCACGACCGGCAGCAGCATCACCGCGCCCGGCCAGTTGGCATCGCACTATGCCCCCGAACAGCCGGTTCGCCTGGGCGCGCTGACCGCCGCCCCCCACGAATTCCACATCGGCTTCGGCGCGGTGCGCGGCGACCTGTCGCTGTCGCCGGCCGGTGACACCATCGAGGCCGCCGCCAATCTGTTCGAAGCGCTCCATCTCGCGCAAGCCAGCGGCCGCGCCGCAATTGCCGTGGCACCGGTGCCGATGGCCGGGCTCGGCGTGGCGATCAACGACCGGCTGGCACGCGCGGCGGCCGAACGTCCCGA
>CALMPZ010000569.1 GCA_937871645.1 uncultured Polymorphobacter sp. | reverse complement strand
GATCATCATCCTTGACGATCTCGCGATCTGTGAGACGTTGGCCAATGATCGAAAAACGTCCCGAAATCGTCGAATCCGATTCTACCGAAAACGTCGGTCACAGCGTGGACATCACCGTGTCGAACGCCGTCGAGAAACCATTGGACGAAATGGTTCAGCAACGGTCCCCAGACGGTCTGGGAGACGCTGAATACGACGCTGGCACCCAATCGTTGCCAAGCATCACAACACGCTCAGAGGCGCAGCCAGCGTTCGAAAATGCTTTGAACGATGATGAGATCAGTGCGGCCGGAGACGATAAAATCATCATGCAGGAGACGGTCGATCCGACCATCAATGACAGCATCGAACAACGATTAGCGGCCGCAGGCCCATCGTCTTCCAATGCTGATTCGCGGTTGATCGAGATCGACCACCGGCCCGCTCCCTTCGCCCGCTCCATTTTTCAACACATCGTTGGAATGCCGCCTCCCATCGGGGGGCGGCGCCACGCGTTTGTCTGACCCCACACGACCAAGCCACCCATTTGCCTTGCACGCACATTGCGGCACTATGACCGCAAGACGGGTCGATGAGGGACGCCAATGCCCAACAGTGACGCAACAGCCACCGATGCCGGCGACATTGCCGCGCGTCTGGCGGCACGGGCCACGCCGGGCCGGCCGTTGCTGGTCGGGCTGACCGGATCGGTGGCGTCGGGAAAGTCGGTGCTGAGTGCCGCCATCAAAGCGGCGCTCGAGCCAACACACCGCGTCGAGAGCGTGTCGACCGACGGCTTTCTGCTGGACAATGCGACACTCGATGCGCGCGGCCTGACGCTTCGCAAGGGCTATCCCGAATCTTATGACGCCGCAGCGCTGGTCTGCGCCTTGCGGCAGGCACCCGTCGCGCCGACGCGTTTCCCCGGCTACTCGCACCTGACCTATGACGTCGATCCGCAGCTAGCGCGGACCATCGACCGGCCCGACATCCTGCTCGTCGAAGGCCTGGGGCTATCGCCGCTGCCAGGCGGCTATGACGCGGCCGACCAACTCGATGCGCTGATCTATCTCGATGCCCGCGAGGACGATCTCGAACATTGGTTCGTTGGCCGCTTCATCGGCTTCTGGAAGCTGGCCGAAAATGACCCGACATCCTTTTATGCGCAGTTCCGCGCCATGAACGAACCCGCTGCCGAAATCTTCGCGCGCAGCGTCTGGAAGCGCATCAACCTGCCCAATCTGCGCGAGAACATCGTCCGGGCGCGCGACCGTGCCGATATGGTTCTGAACAAGGCCCGCGACCATGCGCTGACAGTGGCGTCCACCCGCGCCTTTTGACGCGTCGCAAGGTCCGGGTATGCCGCCCTTCAACTTTCCGGCGCAAAAACCGTTTGTTGCAACGCGGCATTGTGGTTATTGAATTTACGTTATATTTATTTCTAGAGCCGCCGGTTTGGCAATTGAGGGCGCAACATCGTGAGCAGGGGCATTTCGTCGCGACGGCGCTGGCTTGGTCTGGCGCAGATAGCAGTTGAAACGGCTGATTCGGGCGTGTTGACTGCAATGTCTCTGCAATATTCGGCGCGCATGGCCTTGCGTCACGCCGCCAGCTTCGATGGGTCGGCGGCTGTGACCTTTAGGCGCAATGGCAAATTCCTGCTTCGCGAATCCCCGCTTTCTTGTATGAGCGCTGTTCGGGCAGCAACACTGTCAGATGGTGGGTTCAGGATAACTAATGTCGGTTGAAGCGAAACAGGGCGCGGCGTCTGGCGGAAAGCTGACGGTGGGCATTATTGGTGGTGGCCCCGCTGGCTTGACTGCAGCTTACGAGCTGCAAAAGCGCGGCAGCGGTCGTGTGACCCCAATTGTCGTCGAGGCCTCCGACCAGGTCGGCGGCATTTCGCGCACCGAAAGCTACAAGGGCTATCGTTTCGACATCGGCGGCCACCGCTTCTTCACCAAGGTCGGCGAAGTCGACGAGCTGTGGCACGAAGTGCTCGGCGACAAGTTCGTCAAGCGGCCGCGCATGAGCCGGATCTATTATCAGGGCAAATATTACGCCTATCCGCTCAAGATCTTCAACGCGCTTGGCAACATGGGACCGATCGAATCGGTGCGCATCATGGCGAGCTATGCCTATTGGCAGGTGTTCCCGCATCGCGAGGAAGAAAATTTCGAGCAATGGGTGACCAACCGCTTCGGCGGCCGGCTGTTCGATCACTTCTTCCGGTCGTACACCGAAAAGGTCTGGGGCATCCCGTGCACCGAAATCCGTGCCGACTGGGCTGCACAGCGCATCAAGAACCTGTCGCTGGTCAAGGCCGTGCTCAACGCCGTCACCGGCGCCAATGACACCGCCAGCCTGATCGAGGAATTCAACTATCCACCGCTCGGCCCCGGCCAGATGTGGGAAGCGTTCCGCGAATCGGTCATCGCCAAGGGCGGCGAAGTCCGCATGCAGACCGCCGCGACCAAGATTTTCCGCACCGGCATGCATGTCGACGCCATCGAACTCAAGGACTGGTCGAACCCCGACGACGTCAAGCTGACGCGCCTCGAAGCCGACCAGTTCATCAACTCGATGCCGATCGTCGAGATGATCGCGGCGATGGACCCGCCGGCGCCTGAACATATCCAGGCGGCGGCGAAGAAGCTCAAGTACCGCGACTTTCTGGTCGTGGCGCTGGTGCTCGACATCCCCGACCCCTTCCCCGACAACTGGATCTACATCCACAGTCCCGAAGTCAGCGTCGGCCGCATCCAGAACTTCCGGTCATGGTCCGAAGCGATGGTGCCCAACCCCGACCACGCCAGCATCGGCATGGAATTGTTCTGCCACGAAGGCGACGGCCTGTGGAACAGCACCGACGCCGACCTCATCGCGCAGGCGGGCCGCGAGCTCGAATTCCTCGGCCTCGCCAAGTCGTCGAACATCATCGACGGCACCGTCATCCGCCAGCCCAAGGCCTATCCGGTCTATGACGGCGACTACCGCGCCGCGGTCGACACGCTGTCCGAATGGATCAACGGCTTCGACAATTTCCAGACCGTCGGCCGCAACGGCATGCACCGCTATAACAATCAGGATCATTCGATGCTGACGGCGATGCTCGCAGCGCGTATAATTCTCGGTGAGAAGCACGACATCTGGAACGTCAATGTCGAGCGCTCGTATCACGAGGAGTTCACCGTGGCGAAGCCGGGCCAGAACACTTCAGACACGCCGCGCGCGCTCGAGGCGGCGGAATAAGCGATGGCCGGCGCCGCGCCTCAGACGATGGCGAAACGGACGCTGACGATTGTCATTCCGGCGTACAATGCCGAAGCGACTCTGGGCGACTGCCTGGCGGCGATTGCCGCCAGCGAGCGCCAGCCAGACGAGCTCATCCTCTACGACGACGGCTCGACCGACGGCACCGGCGACATGGCGCGTGCCGCTGGCGCCGTCGTGCTGCGCAACGACGGCCCGCCACGTGGCCCGGCGGTCGGCCGCAACGCCGGGGTCGCGATTGCCAAGTCCGAACTGATTATCTTCGTCGATGCCGATGTGTCGATCCACCCGACCGCACTCGGCCGGCTTGAGGCGGCGTTCGTCTACGACCCGAAAATCAGCGCGGCTTTCGGCTCCTATGATGACCGGCCGCGCTCGCAGCGCTCGGCGGCGCTCTACGCCAATTTGCGCCACCATTTCGTCCATCAGGGCGGCGAGCGGGCGGCCACGACTTTCTGGGCCGGCCTCGGTGCCATCAAGGCCGATGTCTTCCGCGCCATCGGCGGCTTCGACGTGCGCTACGCCCGTCCGAGCATCGAGGACATCGAACTCGGCGTCCGGTTGAACCGGGCCGGCCATGCCATCGCGCTGGTCCCCGAAGCGCTGGGCAAGCATTGCAAGGACTGGGGCAAACGCCAGCTCTGGCGCACCGATATCATGAGCCGCGCGGTGCCGTGGACGCAACTCATCGCCGCCGGCCGCACGCAAGGTGCCGAACTCAACCTGGTTGGCACCGAGCGATTGAAGTCGGTGCTGGCGCATCTGTGCTGGCTGTTGCCGTTGGTGGCGCTGGTGCTCAACCAGCATTGGCTGGCCGGGTTCGGCGTGCTCGCCGGGCTCGCCTATGTCTGGCTCAACCGCGAATTTCTGGCGCTGCTCTACCGCGCCGGCGGGCTCAAGACGATGATTCTCGGGCTTGGCCTGCACTGGATGTACCACTGCTACGCCAGCGTCACCTTCGCGCTGGTGATGCTGCGCCAGCGCTTCATGGCGCCGTCAACGGTCGGGAACGCCGCGCCAGCCATAAACCCAATGCCACCACGGGCACCACCCAAATAACCCGGCTCTGGTAGCGGCTGGTGATAGTCGACAGCCCCCCGGTGATCATCGCATTGGCGACCAGCCCCGCCAGCAACAGCCGCAAAGTCGCCCATTCGACCGCAGACAAGCTGCGCGCGATTGCCACTATATAGCCCAGTGCGATCGCAACACCGCCATAGACCATGACCTGGCCGGCCGGGCGCAAGTCGAACCTTTCGGGTGCTGCCTGCGTCCGGAACTCGCCGTTTGGCAGTTGCACGATGACATAGCCGAAACTGTTGTCCTTCAGCCCGAAATGGAAGAACTGCGATACCGAATTGGCAATCGCCGAACGGATCTGCACGAACGGATAAGCGCGCGTTGCGTTGCGGACGATGGTCATTTCCTCGTTGCGCACCGCCTCCATTTCCGCCGGTGTCGCAGTCTTGATCAGCCCGCCGTCGATGACGGAGTTCGTCCCGGTGACGTTGCCCGCT
>CALMPZ010000568.1 GCA_937871645.1 uncultured Polymorphobacter sp. | reverse complement strand
TCGTCCTGCTGGATGACCACCAGCCCTGACGGGATATGCGTGATGCGCACCGCGCTGTCGGTGGTATTGACCGATTGCCCGCCCGGCCCCGACGAACGGAACACATCGATGCGCAGGTCGCGCGCCTCGTCGATCTGGACGTCGACTTCCTCAGCCTCCGGCAACACCGCGACCGTCGCCGCGCTGGTGTGGATGCGCCCCTGGGTTTCGGTGGCGGGCACGCGCTGGACGCGGTGAACACCGCTTTCGAACTTCAACCGGGCGAACACGCCGGCGCCGGTGACGCTGGCGACGACTTCGCGAAACCCGCCGACATCGGACGACGACGCTGAAATCACCTCGACGCGCCAGCCCTGCGATTCGGCGTAGCGCTGGTACATGCGGAACAGGTCGGCGGCGAACAGCGCAGCTTCGTCGCCACCGGTGCCGGCGCGAATTTCGAGCATCGCTGCGCGTTCATCGGCCGAATCCTTGGGCAGCATCGACAGCGCCAGCTTGCGTTCGGCGTCGGGCAGCTTTTCCTCAATCTCGGCGAGTTCGGCTTCGGCCATCTCGCGCATTTCGGGGTCGGCGCGCATCTCCTCGAGACCGGCAGCCTCCTCGCGTAGCAGCCGCACCGCTTTCGCGGCTTCGACAACCGGCGTCAGCTCGGCATAGTCCTTCGACAGCTGGACGAACTTGTCCGACGCCAGGTCGGGGTTACCCATCTGCGCCGCCAGATCGGCATGACGGCGTTCGATCTGCGCGATACGTTCGGGGGGAATCGAGATCATGCCTCGACGTCACCCGACAGCGCCGCGACGACATCGACCATGCGGACGCGCTCTTGCGTGCCGGTGGCGAGGTTGCGCACGGTGACTTCGCTCAGCGCCAGCTCGTCCTCGCCGATGATCAGCGCGAAATCGGCGCCCGAGCTACCGGCGCGCTCCATCTTCTTCTTGAGATTGCCGCGCCAGCTCATTTCGGCCGCAACACCGGCCTGACGCAAACGCTGCAGCAACGTCAGCGCATAGCCCTGCGCTGCATCGCCGGTCGCGACGACCGCGACTTCGACATGCTCGCGCTCGGGTTCGGCGACCAGCATCGCCAGTCGCTCGATGCCGCCGGCCCAGCCGACGGCGGGGGTTTCGGGGCCGCCCATGCTGCCGATCAGCCCGTCATAACGGCCGCCGCCGATAACCGTGCCTTGCGCGCCCAAATGCTCCGTGACGAATTCGAACGCGGTGTGGCGGTAATAGTCGAAGCCGCGCACCAGCGCCGGGGTGCGGACGAACGCCACGCCGGCGGCTTCGAGGCCGCGCTGCACGGTGTCGAAGAACTGCCCGGCGTCAGACGTCAGAAAGGCGTCGATGCCCGGCGCGGTGGCGACGAGTTCGCGGTCGCCCTCGGACTTCGAATCGAGGATGCGCAGCGGGTTTTTCGCCAGTCGCTCGCGGCTTTCGGCGCTCAGGCTGTCGGCGTGTGCGCTGAAATGCGCGACCAGCGCGTCGCGCCAAGCCGCGCGCGTTTCGGCGTCACCCAGCGTGTTGAGCTGCAATGTCACACGGTCGGCGATGCCGAGTTCACGCAAAAGCTGCGCGGCAAAGGCGATGACTTCGATGTCGGCGGCAGGTTCTGCGGCACCGACGACTTCGGCGTCGAGCTGGTGGAACTGGCGGAAGCGGCCCTTCTGCGGGCGCTCGTATCGGAACAGCGGGCCGTGCGCGGCAAGCTTCATCGGCGCATGTTGCTGCCAGCCGTTCGAAATGTAGGCGCGCGCGATGCCGGCGGTGAATTCGGGGCGCAAGGTCAGCGACTCACCGCCGCGATCTTCGAAACTGTACATTTCCTTCGACACGACATCGGTGGTTTCACCGAGCGAGCGCGCGAACACGCTGGTGAACTCAAACACCGGCACGTCGACGCGGCGGAAGCCGTAAAGCTTGCGGACGCGGTTGAAGGTCTCGACGACATGGTCGAAGCGCGCAAGTTCCTCGCCGTAAAGGTCCTGGGTGCCGCGGACGCGTTGTACTTTCTCAGCCATGGGCGCGCTGATAGGCAATGCCCCCCCTCGGCGCAAGTTCAGCGCAACAGCCGCAGCCCGACGATGCAGCCGATCAGCCCGGTCAGCAGCAGCAGGCGTGGC
>CALMPZ010000567.1 GCA_937871645.1 uncultured Polymorphobacter sp. | reverse complement strand
GGAGAGACTGACCATGACCTATGAAAACCCCCGGGTTTACGAGACCAAGACCGACGCGCTTGAGGCGAGCTTCGAGACCGTGGCGGTGCAGGGTGCCGATCTGGCCCCCGAAGTTGCGGCGCTGCGCAGCGAAGTCACGCGGCTGAATGCACGGATGGCGACGCGTCCGGCGCTGTCCGGCGCCAAGGCCGATGCCGACCCGGCACGTGCGGCGTTTGCCGAACGCTATCTGCGCAAAGGTCTCGAATCGGGCGCCGAAATCAAGTCGCTGACCATCGGCAGCGATGCCGGCGGCGGCTATGCGGTGCCGCGCGAAATCGACGCGCTGATCGACGTGACCTTGAAGGCGGTGTCGCCGATCCGCTCGATCGCCTCGGTGGTCAGCATCGGCAGCGCCAATTACCGCAAGCTCATCGCCGTTGGCGGTGTTGCCAGCGGCTGGGTCGCCGAAACCGCCGGCCGCCCCGAAACCGGCACCGAGACGTTTGTCGAGGTCGCGCCGCCGATGGGCGAGCTCTACGCCAACCCGGCGGCAAGCCAGGCGATGCTCGACGACGCGATGTTCGATGTCGAAGGCTGGCTGGCGGGCGAAATCGGCGCCGAGTTCGCGCGAGCCGAAGGCAGCGCCTTTGTCAGCGGCACCGGCATCGGCCGGCCCAGGGGTTTTCTCGCCTACGCCACCGCCGCCACCGACGATACGACGCGCCCGTTTGGCACGTTGCAGTATGTCGCTTCGGGTGCAGCGGGTGCGTTCGCGGCCGCGAGCCCGCAGGACAAGCTCATCGACCTCGTCCATGCACTGCGCGCGCCGTACCGCCAGGGTGCGAGTTGGGTGATGAACGCCTCGACGCTCGCCAAGGTCCGCAAGATGAAGGACGGCCAGGGCCAGTTCCTGTGGGCGCCGTCGCTGTCGGCCGACACGCCGGCGACGCTGCTCGGCTATCCGGTGATCGAGGCGGAAGCGATGCCCGATGTCGGTGTCGATAGCCTGTCGATTGCGTTCGGCAACTTCAAGGCGGGCTATCTGATCGCCGAGCGTTCGAACACCGCGGTGCTGCGCGATCCGTATTCGAACAAGCCGTTCGTGCACTTCTACGCGACGCGGCGGGTTGGCGGTGCGGTGGTCAATTCGGAAGCCATCAAGCTGATGAAGTTCGCAGTGTCGTAACCGGGCGGGTTCGATACTGACGAAGCGCCGCGCAGTTTCCCCCGGCTGCGCGGCGCCACTTTTCGCCCACCCACATTAGGAATTCGCGCATGACGATTCTGACCGCCAGTATCGAAGCTAATGGCTGGGTATTGGCCCTGACGCTCAATGCCAGCCTCGGCAGCTTCACCAGCTACGAACTCGACCCGGACGGCATGCCCCGTTTGACGTTGAGCAGCACGCATGCGGGCTATTCGCCCGTTGGCGGTGTTGCTGCGGCCGATGTCAAGACGCGGAACCTGGTTGGCACAAAGCCACTGCGCAAGCCGGCGCAGGTCATCGGCAATACGCTGCAACCAGCGGTCATCGACGAAACCGACCTCGGCGGCGGCCAGATTGCTGTTCGGATCGCCTTGTCGCAGTTTGTCTATGCAAGCGATTTGGCACCGATACTGTTGGTGCTGGCCGACTGGCGCACCGGCGAGGGGGCCGCGACGATTGCCGTGACCAACGGTTCGACGGTCGTGGCGCCGGTGCCGATCTTTCGCTGGCTCGACGTGCCGTATCAGCGCAACATCAATGGCCAGATCACGCTGACGCTGATGGCATTTTCGCACCATCCGTCGGGCGTCGCGCCGGTCGCGGCGGTCAAATTCACTGTCACCGACGGCACCAACGTCAAGACCGGCTGGGCAACGGCACTGAGCAGTTCGACAACCTATGGCGACAACACGCGCGCCTATGCGGTTACTATCGACGTCACTGGCGCCCCGGCGCTGACCGCCGGGCTGTTGCGCTGCGATGCCGAAGTCTATCCGTGGATCGGCGCGATGCGCCCTACCGACATTGCCGGCACCAAATCGATGGCCGCACTTGGCACGGAAGCCTTCAAGACGCCGGCGGCGACGCCATTCACGGTCGCCTATGATCCAGCGGGCACACGCTACGGCGGCTTTGTCGCGATCGATCCGGCCGGATCGGGCAGCGCATCAGCGGTGACGGTCGGCACGACCTGGGCGGCGGCGAAAGCGGGCACGCCTGCCGCGACGCTCGCCGTGGCGGTGCAGGCAGGCTATCTGGCGAACCGCAGCCTCCCCGCCGCCAACGGCCAGACCGCCAAAGCGCGTTCGGTCGATGGCATGAGTTTTGGATTTGTTGCGGGCACCCATGCCGCGCCGGGTAACACGTCGGTCACGTCGGGCATTACCGCCGATGAATGTTGGCCGAACCTGATAGGTGATCCTGACGACGTTGATCCTCGCGCCAACTGCATCCTGCAAACCGGATCAAGTTCGATCGCGCCGCGCATTTCGCGCTGGCGCATCGCCAATATGACGCTGGCGGTCGGTGGCACTTCGCTAGTGCTCAGCGCGCCGACCTATTGGTGGTACGACAATGCGGAAATCCGCGGCAAGGCGGGGTTTGAAGCCGCGACAACGGGCATCACCTCAGTGACTCCGGCGGCGGGCTTTGCCAGCCTGTTCGCGACGCGCAGCCGGTTGTGGAAATACGGTCAGTCAGCGGGGTGGAAGTATAATGGTTCGGGGACGCGGCCTTTGCTCATCCGCGGCTGCGAGACGACGCGCCGTATGGAGGCGGCGTGCATCGTCTCGAACCGCTGGATCGAACACCTTGATCCGGGGGTGACTGCCGCCACCGCTGACCAATGCACGGCAGCGTGGAATAGTGGTAGCCCGATCGGCGATATCGGTCCGGTCGAGGACTTTATCGTCGCCGGTAATGATCTTCGGTCGTCGAATCACAAGGCCTGGGCTGCGGGGCAGGCGACGGCCGCAGCGGCAGGTACCAGCCTAATCAGCATCCGCCGCAACGTTTTCGCCGGCAATCTGGTCGAGCGCAAGACCGCGACCACCGGCTACAATTTCTGGGCCGCGGGCGAGAATGAAACGCTCGAGATTTCGTACAGCATCATCGAAGGCAACACGACCGTCGGCGATCGCAACAACTTCGGTTACAACGACCCCAACGTCACGACGCTTGCCGACACCAACACCAAGAATAACCTCGCCTATGTCAATCGTCAGGCGAACAACGCGCACGACTGGGCGCCCATCAAGACCGACGATTTCAACGACCCGGAATCGAGCGGTTTGCGCGGCGGCACGCACGGCTACCGGCCGCAATGCACAGGTACCTGGTCAGTGCTCTATGGCGTCGGTTTCGATGGCAATTACGACTTCGGCCGCCACCCCGGTGCGACAAATTTCCGCTTTGAATATTTTGGCACCAATTCGGTTCAGACCATCGGCGGCAATCCCGGCTATACTGCCGACAATTCAGTGTACGGCACCGCGACCGGGCAGGGCAATTACCAGCCCGCGAGCGGCTCGCCGCTGATGGCGCGCGGCCGCAGCGCCAACATCGATCGCGACATATTCGGTGCAGTCCGCGCTGTGCCGTTCGCGGCCGGCGCGGTCGAATATGACAATGGCGTGGCGCTGGCGCCAACTGGGGCGCGCCACCTGTCGGGTGTGGGCGCAACCACTGTCGGCTGGGATGCGATGCTTCTTGCAGATTCGGCGCGCAGTGTCGGCAGTGCCCTGGATGCCGTTGTCGCATGGTTCGGCGCGCTGGCGCCCGACACGGCGACGGCGACGATGACAACCAGCGCAGCCGGACTTGCCTGGTCGGCAGTGCTCGCGCCCGATTTTTCATTGCTGTCGACCGGCGGTACGGCACCCGCGCTGGCCGAACTATGGGCACTCGCCCCTGACAGCGCGCTGCATGCCGTCACCGACACCGGCGTTGTGCCGATCCCCGAATCCGTTGCTGCACTTATCCGCACGCTGTTGGTCAGCGGCGAATTGCGCATCGTCCACGTCCCCGCGTCCTGATTAGATTTCTCGGGCGCGGGCCGCACCTTTACCCCCAAGCAGGAGACCAAAATGAGCAAATTTGCCAACAACGACGTGATCGACGGCACACTGACCGTCGTCGCCACCGCAACGCGCATGGTCGCGGTCAGCGGCCAGCCTGCGAACTATGCCGCCGCTGATGCCGGCAAGCTGGCGGAAGTGACGCTGAGCGGCGGCGACTTCACGCTGGCGGCTGGCGACATTTCGGGCCGCAAGGTCACTGTCGCTGCCAAGAACGGGCTGAGCGTCATTGCCGCGGGCACCGCCGACCATGTCGCGCTGCTCGATCCGACGCTGTCGAAGCTGCTTTATGTCACCACCTGTCCGGCGCAGGCGCTGGTCGACGGCGGCACTGTCAGCATCGCCAGCTGGGCGGTCGAAGTCG
>CALMPZ010000566.1 GCA_937871645.1 uncultured Polymorphobacter sp. | reverse complement strand
CGCCATGCCGATGCCGAAATAATAGGAACCATCGCCAGCATAGCCGTTGAACCACGTCCGGTCATAGGCGTTGCGGTCGCTGGTCGCGAGCACGGCGATGGGCTCGGGCGTCTGGTGAATCGGGTAGTCGTCGAGCTTGTTGAGCATCACTTACTCCGTCGTGTCGCGCGGCAACGCTTCAGGCTTCGACCATCTCGAAATCCTGCTTCTCGGTGCCGCATTGCGGGCAGCACCAGTCGTCGGGAACATCCGCCCAGCGCGTGCCGGGGGCAAGCCCTTCTTCGGGATCGCCCGCGGCTTCGTCATAGATGAAGCCGCACGACGCGCAGCGCCAGGTCTTGAACGGTTCAGCCATGGCCCTGCACTCAGTTGACGGAGAAGCGGACTGGCACCGACTTGGGGCCGCAGACGAAGTTGGAAATCGTCCGCTGCGGCACGCCGGCGAGTTCGAACGCGCTGACCCGCGAAATGATTTCTTCGGCCATGATACGCATTTCAAGTCGCGCAAGATGCTGGCCGAGGCAGACGTGCGGGCCGTAGCCGAAGGCCAGCTGCTGCTTGAACTTGCGCGTGATGTCGAACTCGAACGGCTTGTCGAACACGTCTTCGTCGCGGTTGGCGCTGTGGTACGACAGCATCAGCCAGTCGTCCTTGGCAATCTTCTGGCCGGCGACTTCGGTGTCGGCGGTGGCGCTGCGCATGAAATGCTTGACCGGTGTCGACCAGCGGATCGATTCCTCGATGAAGCCGCCCACCAAGCCCGGATCCGCCTTGATCTGGCGGAACACGTCGGGACGTTCGGCGAGTGCCCAGAAACCGGCGGCGATGGTGTTCGACGTCGTGTCATGGCCGGCGGTCGCGGCAATGATGTAATAGCCCATCAACTGGCGACGATTGAGGTATTCGCCGTTGATCATGGCATTGGCTATGACGCTGTTGACGACGTCGCGGGGGCGGGCGCGGAATTCGGTGGTGACGACTTCGAAATAGTTTTCGAGATCGACCATCGTCTGCTGCAGGCTTTGGGCGATTTCGATTGGCGTGCTCGCCTTGGCGTCGCGGCTGAGGTCGGGATCGTTGGCGTTGAACAATTCCTGCGTCAACTTGAGCATGAAGGCTTCGTCTTCGCGCGGCACGCCGAGCACCGTCATGATGACGCGCAGCGGATACAGAAACGCAACGTCCTTGGCGAAATCGCATTCGGGGCCCATGGCGATCATCCGGTCAACGAATTCGCGGGCGATGGCGCGGATATCGGCTTCGAGTGCGCCGACCTTCTTCGGGACGAACGCCGGGAAGCCGACGCCGCGCAGCGCCTTGTGCTCGTCACCGTCGACCGACACCAGCGAACGGATGAGGTTGGCCTCGCCGCCGGTGACGGCACGGACGAACTGCTCGCCTTCCTTGTTCGACAAGACCGTCGGGCGGTCGCCGTTGTGAAAGATTGCCGGCTGCGATTCGATCGCCATGATGTCGGCATGCTTGGTAACGGCCCAGAACGGGTTGACGTCATTGGGTTCGGCGCGGGCGAACGGCATGTCGCGGCGCAACGTCGAAAACGCCGCGTCGAGCTTGACGCCTTCCGAATAGGCTTTCGGATCGACGATGGTGTTGGCGATTTCGGTTGGAATTGACATCTGGCTCGCTCCCGCATTTTAGTTGGTCGAACCTTGAAACCAATTTGCTATACAGTCAACAAATATGTTAGGTCGCTTGCGTGTCCGAACAACTCAAAATACGGCGGCAAACGCAAGTAGAACGCCGCGCTGAATCCGAGCAGCGGCTACTTGCCGCGGCCGCCGAGCTGATTGCCGCCGAAGGCTTTGCCGCCGCCAGTCTCGAAAGGGTCGGTGCCGTAGCCGGCTACAGCCGCGGTCTCGCCAGCCAGAAGTTCGGATCAAAGGACGGGCTGGTCACTGCCGTCATTGCCGCGGTGATCGACCGCAATACGCAGATTATGTCCGCGCGCCACGTGCGGTCGGTGTCGCCGCTCGATGACATTATCGCTTATGCCGATGTCATTCTGCTGCAGATCGAAGCGGACGTCTTCATTCGCGCCTATTGGGTGATGATGGCGTCGGCCATTGCCAACCGGCTGCCGACGCAGGCGGTATTCCTGGCTGAACATGACAAGGTCAAACAGCGGCTTTCAGGCCTTATCGTGCAAGGGCAGGCGTCTGGCGAAATCGACCCCGCGGTCGATCCTGATGCTGCCGCATTGTCGATTGGCAGCACCTTGCTCGGCATCGGCATCGAATGCCTGCTCGACCCGGCGCTCGATATTCCCCGCGTCCGCGCTGCGGCGCTCGCGACCATTTCACGGACGCTCGCGCCCGTTACCCCGAACCAGCAGAAGGAAGTCCACGCATGACTCAAGTCCAAGCCGCGGTTGCCGTTGGCGCCGGCCTGCCGTTCGAAACCCGCACGCTGGTGCTCGATGACCCGCGCCCCGACGAGGTGCTGGTCCGCATCGTCGGCGTCGGTGTCTGTCACACCGACCTGGTGTTCAAGGAAGCCGGGATGATCCCGGCGCCCGCCGTGCTTGGTCACGAAGGCTCGGGCATTGTCGAAAAGGTCGGCACCAGCGTCACCAAATTCGCCGCCGGCGACCGTGTCGCCATCAGCTTCCGGTCATGCGGCACGTGCAGCAATTGCGCCAAGGGCGACGCCGCCTATTGCACCACGATGCAGCTGCTCAACTATGCCGGGATGCGCCCCGACGGCAGCAAGGCGCTGCACGATGGCACCACCGATGTCGGCAGCAACTTCTTCGGCCAGTCGTCGTTCGCCACCTATGCGCTGACCTATGAACGCAATCTGGTAAAGGTGCCCGAAGGTTTGCCGCTCGAACTGATGGGGCCGCTCGGTTGCGGCATCCAGACCGGTGTCGGCGGCATTACCCGCTCGCTCAAATGCGAGCCGGGTTCGACGTTGCTGATCACCGGCGGCGGCCCGGTCGGGCTGAGCGCGGTGATGGGTGGCAAGATCGCCGGCTGTTCGACAATCATTCTGGTTGAACCCGTGGCGACGCGTCGCGCGCTGGCGCCCGAATTCGGCGCGACGCATGTCATCGATCCGACCGCAACCGACGACCTTGCTGCCGCGGTGCGCGCCATCGTGCCCGACGGCGTCGGCTATGCTTTCGACACCACGGGGCTGCCGGCGGTTTACACCGGCATCCTCGGCTCGCTGGCGCCCAAGGGTGTTTTCGGCATGGTCGGCGTCACCGCGCCCGGCGTGCCGATGCCGGGCGATGTCAACACGGTGATGACGTTCGGGTTTACGCTGAAGGGCATCATCGAAGGCGACAGCGATCCTGAGACTTTCTTGCCCGAATTGATCGAACTGCACCGGCAGGGCAAGCTGCCGTTCGACCGGATGATCACCACCTTTCCATTCGCAAAAATCAACGAAGCCATCGCCGCGCAGCATCTCGGCGAATGCATCAAGGTCGTTCTGTTGATGGACGCCTGACAAAAGCTTCGCCAATAGAGGCAGCAAGAATCACGAATCGCTCTGGGGAGAGTCGCCATGAATTTCGACACCGACTACCGCATGACCATCGACGGCAAGTCCGTCGGGTCGGCCAAGACCATGGATGTGTTCAATCCGGCGACGGGCGAAGCGTTTGCGCAGGCGCCCGACGCATCGCGCGAACAGCTCGACGCTGCAGTGTCGGCCGCCCGTGCGGCATTCAAGCCGTGGCGTGCCCGCCCGATTGCCGAGCGCCAGGCGATGATGCGTGCCGCCGGTGACGTGCTGATGGCCAATGCCGACGATCTGGCGCGCCTGTTCACGCACGAACAGGGCCGTCCGGTCGATGCCGCGAAGCAGGAAATCCAGGGTGCCGCAATGTGGCTGCACGCGGTGTCGGCGATGACGCCGCCGGTGCATGTCATCGAGGACTCTGCGACGAAGTTCATCGAAACGCGCTACGTGCCGCTTGGCGTCATCTGTGCGATCGCACCGTGGAACTTCCCCGTCACGCTGTCGATGTGGAAGGTCGCTCCGGCGCTGGTCGCGGGCAACACGATGGTCTTGAAGCCGTCGCCGTTCACGCCGCTGTGCACGCTCAAGATCGGCGAACTGTTCAGCGCCATCTTCCCGCCCGGCGTGTTCAACGTCATCACCGGCGGCGACGATCTCGGCCCGTGGATGACCAGCCATCCGGGGTTCGACAAGGTCAGCTTCACCGGCTCGACCGCGACCGGCAAGCGCGTCATGGAAAGCGCCGCGAAGGATTTGAAGCGCGTGACGCTCGAACTCGGCGGCAACGATGCAGCGATCGTACTGCCCGATGTCGATCTCGACGAGGTCGCGCAGAAGATCTTCTTCGGTGCCTTCTTCAACTCGGCGCAGATCTGCGTCGCGACCAAGCGACTGTACGTTCATGCCGATGTCTATGACGGTCTGCGCGACCGGCTCGCCGCGATTGCCAAGGCAGTCAAGGTCGGCGACGGCGCCGAACAGGGCACGGTGCTCGGACCCATCCAGAACAAGCGCCAGTATGACCGCGTGATGGACCTGCTCAACGACGCGCGCGCCAATAATCTGACGCTGATCCACGGTGCCGACATTCCCGACGGCGGCGGCTATTTCGTGCCGGTGACCATTGTCGACAACCCGCCCGAATCATCGCGTGTTGTGCAGGAAGAAGCCTTTGGGCCGATCCTGCCGATGCTCAAGTTCGACGACATCAATGACGTCATCGATCGCGCCAACGCCAGCGACTATGGCCTTGCTGGTGCGGTCTGGTCGAAGGACATCGACGCCGCCATCGATATCGCGCGTCGCATGGAAACCGGCACGGTGTGGATCAACCACAACCTTGATCTGCGCCCCGATACGCCTTTTGCCGGTCACAAGCAGAGCGGCTTCGGTGTCGAAAACGGCATGGAGGGCATGCTCGAATATATGGTGCCGCAGGTTGTGAACGTCGCTCGTGGGTGACACCGCAGCCCTGCAGGGAATCGATGCCGCCAATGTCAGTGCCTGGCTTGCGGCGAATGTCGCGGGTGCGGTGCCGCCGTTCCACTTCGACTTGATCGCCGGTGGTCGCTCGAACCTGACCTTCCGCGTCACCGGGGCCGACGGCACGCGCTATGTGTTGCGCCGGCCGCCGGTCGGATTGGTGCTGGCGACGGCGCACGACATGGCGCGCGAACACCGGCTGATCAGCGCGATGGGCCAGACCAATGTGCCGGTGCCGGCGTGTCTTGGCCTGTGCACCGACCCGGCGGTCAACGGCGCTGACTTTTATGTCATGGCCTATGTCGACGGTGTCGTGCTCGACACGCCCGACCGCGCGGCGTCGATCGCCATGCCGCTGCGGCGCCAGATCAGCGAGAACCTCGTCGATGTGCTCGCCGACTTGCACGCCGTCGATGTCGATGCCGTCGGGCTCGGCAATCTCGCCAAGCGCGAAGGCTATATCGAACGCCAGGTCAAGCGCTGGTCGGCGCAATGGGCCGCGTCGAAGACCTTCGAAATTTCTGCGGTCGACGAGGTCGCCGCCTATTTGCAATCGCACGTGCCCGTCCAGCAGGGCGTGTCGATTGCGCATGGCGACTACCGTCTGGGCAATTGCCTGACCAACACGACAACCGGCGCGATTGCTGCCGTGCTCGACTGGGAATTGTGCACGCTTGGCGACCCGCTCGCCGACGTCGGCTACCTCGGAGTCTGGTGGTCGGACGGCCCCGGCTCGGCGAACACCAGTACCGACGTGACGCAGGCCGGCGGCTTCCTGACCTATGCCGAAGTCGTTGACCGCTACGCGCGGCGCACCGGTCGCGATGTCAGCCAGGTCGACTTCTATGTCGCGTTCGGCTGCTGGCGGCTCGCCGTCATCAACGCCGGCGTCTATGCCCGCTATCTCGGTGGCGCGATGGGCGAAACGCTCGACGATGCGACGCTCGATGACATGAAATACCGCACCAAGGGTCTTGCGGAAAAGGCGCTCGCCGCAACGCAACGCCTAGGCTGATTTCTCGCTTGTATGCCCCGGCGCTGTCGGCAGCCTGCCGGCACGCCGGCGCTGCATGGTGCCGATCAGGCCAAATCCGGCAATCATCAGCGCCCAGCTTGCGGGTTCGGGCACGGTGCCCGGCAGCGGCGCACCGTCATAGGCGATGCGCACATCGGTCATTGCCCAGGTGCCGGAATAGTTGAAGTCATATTGGGGAACGCCATCGTACCAGCCGCCCCAAAACTGGGCAGTGTCGACCCCAAGGTAACTTGGGCCATTTTCGCCCCTGAAATAGACGCCGGTCAGACTGCCGTGATCAAACGTCAACTTCGCAGACGTGCGCTCGCTGAAGACATCGATAGCATTGAATTGGTCACGAACTTGCCAGAGGTTGTCGCAGATGTTGGTGCCATCGAACGGGCTGCCCAAATCGACGACGCCGTCGATAGTGTCCGGCAGGCAATTCGGTTGCCAGAAATTGATCTGGCCAATGATCTTGTTGCCACGCCCCACGGCCGGCCCATGACCGCCTGCCGCCGTAACGACACCGGAACCGGAAAAGGCGATTGCCGTGATGCTGCGCGCGTCAGCGGCCGCTGTGGTCGCCATCAGGCAGGCCAGGATTGCAAGACGTTTCATCACGGACTCCCATCCACCAACAGGCGGCATGTCGGATTATGAACAAATCGTCAATAAGAAGCTAGGGCAGGTGCAAGCGCGCACCTGCAACCTGCTGGACCCGTAAAGACTGACCAGATTGGCGCAGGTCAGTTCAGGCACCCATCGCCTTGTCGAGATTGGCGCGGACGGCTTCGAAGAACTGCTCGGTGGTCATCCACGGCTGGTCGGGGCCGATGAGGATTGCGAGATCCTTGGTCATCTTGCCTTCTTCGACGGTCTCGACGCAGACGCGCTCGAGCGTTTCGGCGAACTGCGTGACCTTCGGCGTGTCATCGAGCTTGCCGCGATGCTTCAAACCGCCGGTCCAGGCGAAGATCGACGCGATCGGGTTGGTCGAAGTGCTCTTGCCCTGCTGGTGCATGCGGTAGTGGCGCGTGACGGTGCCGTGCGCGGCTTCGGCTTCGACGGTCTTGCCATCCGGGGTCAGCAACACCGAGGTCATCAGGCCGAGCGAGCCGAAGCCCTGCGCGACCATGTCCGACTGGACGTCGCCGTCGTAGTTCTTGCAGGCCCAGATGAACTTGCCCGACCACTTCAGCGCCGAGGCGACGAGATCGTCGATCAGGCGATGTTCGTAAACGATGCCGAGCTTCTTGTAGCGCGCCTTGAATTCGGCGTCGTAGATCTCGGCGAAGATGTCCTTGAAGCGCCCGTCATAGGCCTTGAGGATGGTGTTCTTGGTCGACAGATAGACCGGCCATTCGCGACTGATGCCATAATTGAGGCAGGCGCGGGCGAAATCGCGGATCGAATCGTCGAGATTGTACATGCCCATCGCGACGCCGCTCGACGGATAGTCGAAAACTTCGTGCTCGATGACGTCCTTGCCGTTCTCGCTCTCCCAACGCATCGTCAAACGGCCGGGACCGGGCACCAGGAAGTCGGTGGCGCGATACTGGTCGCCGAAAGCGTGGCGGCCGACAACAATCGGGTCGGTCCAGCCGGGCACGAGGCGCGGCACCGACTGGATGACGATGGGCTCGCGGAAGACGACGCCGCCCAGAATGTTGCGGATCGTGCCGTTCGGCGACTTCCACATCCGCTTGAGGCCGAATTCCTTGACGCGTTCTTCGTCGGGGGTGATCGTCGCGCACTTCACACCGACGCCGATTTCCTTGATGGCGTTTGCCGCCTGAACGGTGACCTTGTCGTCGGTTTCGTCGCGGTGCTCGATCGACAGATCGTAATAGTGCAGGTCGATATCGAGATAGGGCAGGATCAGTTGTTCGCGAATCCACTGCCAGATGATCCGGGTCATCTCGTCGCCATCGAGTTCGACGACGGGTTTTGCTACCTTGATTTTGCTCATCGGATCCTCATTCGGCGCGGCCAGCTTTGATGCTGAGATGCTGTAGGGGGCAAGTGCGGGTCAATCAACAGTGGAGTGCGTAGCCGGCAATCCATGGGCTTGCAGCGCTACCGATCGCGCGCCACTATGCCCGACGCAACAAAAAGACATGGGAGATGATCGATGGCACAAATGGTAACCCCTGAAGGCGCGCGTGCGCTGATCGGCACCGATCTCGGCACATCCGACTGGGTGTTGGTCGATCAGGCGAAGGTCAACGCCTTTGCCGATGTGACCGGTGACCACCAATTCATCCACGTCGATCCCGAAGCCGCCGCCAAGACGCCGTTCGGCGGGCCGATCGCGCACGGCTTTCTGACGCTGTCGCTGACTGCCGCGCTGCAGCCGTCGAACGCCATCGTGCTGCAGGGCATCAAGATGGGCATCAACTATGGTTGCGACAAACTGCGCTTCCTGCAGCCGGTGCGCGTCGGCAAGCGCGTGCGCGTCCGCGGCAAGCTGCTCGGCATCGAGGACAAGGGCGGCGGTCGCTACCTGCTGCGCAACGAGACCACTGTCGAAATCGAAGGCGAGGATAAACCGGCACTGATCGCCGAATGGTTGTCAATGCAGGCAACCTGAGCCGCCCGGTCTACACCCCCAGCCGCTGCGCCAGGCTGTCGAGCCCGTCGAGGGGCTCGACAAGCCTGTGCAAGTCGTCGGGCGCCATGCCGCTCGCCGTCAGATGGTCGAGCAGCGCCAGGAATGGCGCCCAATAGCTGCCACCGAGCAGGAAGATTGGCTTGTCGTGGATGCCAAGCTCGCGCCACGTCATGACTTCGAACAGTTCATCGAGTGTTCCGATGCCGCCGGGCAGCGCGACAATCGCGTCGGCGCGCGCATGCATCAGCGCCTTGCGTTCGTGCAATGTCTCGACCACCAGCAACTCGTCGAGACCGTCCTGCGCGATCTCGGCATGCATCAAGGCGCGCGGAATGACACCCACCGTTCTGCCGCCGTGGGCGATGGCGGCGCGTGCTGCCAGTCCCATCAACCCGATGCCGCCGCCGCCATAGACCAGCGCCAGCTTGTTCGCGGCGCAAAAGCGCCCAAAATCCTCGGCGAGTGCGCTTTGAGCCGGATCATTGCCGCTCCGCGAACCACAGAACAGACACAGGGCGTTTACGGACGGGCGCGGCATCACAGGCTCCGGGGCTGCGGCTGGAATTGTCAGCCGGATAGAATGGCCCTACTGTGGCGCGCATGAATGACCTTAGCAACACGACCACGCCGCCACCGCCGGCATTGCCGGTGCCGACAAGCGCCAAATATCGCGTGCCGACCATCCATCCCGAAGGCCGCAAGTTCGTCGCCATCGCGGTCGGCATCACCATCCTGCTCGGATTCGCACTTCAATGGGAAGTCGCGGGCTGGCTGATGGCGGGCATTTCGGTGTGGGTCGCGGCGTTCTTCCGCGATCCGGAACGCACGACGCCGCACGGCGAGGGCCTGATCATTTCACCGGCGGACGGCATGGTCTGTTCAATCGCGCAGGTGCAGCTGCCGCGCCAGTTGGCCGGCGACGGCGGGCTTGAAAGCGATACCGCGACGGGCACCGTTACGCGGGTATCTGTGTTCATGAATGTCTTTGACGTCCACATCAACCGGGCACCGATTGCCGGCAAAATCCGCCGCATCACCTATGTGCCGGGCAAGTTCGTCAACGCCGACCTCGACAAGGCGAGCGAGGATAACGAGCGCCAGTATTTCATTGTCGAAGGCGCCGATGGCACTGCGGTAGGCTTCTGCCAGATTGCCGGTCTGGTGGCGCGGCGCATCATGCGCTTCGTCGCCGAAGGCGATCAGGTGGCTGTGGGCGAGCGCGTCGGCTTGATCCGGTTCGGCAGCCGCGTCGATGTCTATCTTCCCGAAGGTTATACGTCACAGGTACTTGCGGGCCAGCGCTGCGTTGCCGGTGAAACCGTGCTGGCGCGCAAGGGCGCACCCGAGCTGCTGCTGGGCGCGACCCAGTGACGCGCGCCAGGTGGATGGCATGAGCGGCGACAATTCCGAAATCAGACGCTCGCAGCGCGTCATTCCGATGCGTGCACTTATTCCAAACGCTGTAACTATCCTGGCGCTGTGTTGCGGCCTTACCGGGGTGCGCGCGGCGTTCTTGGGCGAATGGGAAAAGGCGGTCTTCGCCATCGTCATTGCCGGTGTGCTCGATGCGCTCGACGGGCGTATTGCGCGCTTGCTCAAGGGCACTTCGCGCTTTGGTGCCGAACTCGACTCGCTGTCGGATCTTACGGCGTTCGGGGTGGCGCCAGCGCTGATCATCTATTTCTGGTCGCTGCATGTCTTGCCGGGCATCGGCTGGATCATTGCCCTGGCGCATGCGGTAACCTGCGCGCTGCGGTTGGCGCGGTTCAATGCCCAGCTCGATGTCGAAAATCAGCCGCACAAAAAGGCCGGATTTTTGACGGGGATACCGGCGCCGGTCGGCGCAGGGCTGATGCTCAGCCCGATGTTTGTGTCGTTCTGGCTCGAGCCCGTGCAGCTCGACAATCTCCAGCTGCGCGCCGCGATCAGTGCGACCGTCCTGGTGGTCGTATCGTTTTTCATGATTTCCAACTTGCCGACCTACAGCTGGGGCTCGGCGCGCATCCGCGGTCAATGGCGACTGGTTGCCTTGCTGGCCGTCGGGCTGATTGGTGCGGCGCTGATTTCAGCGCCCTGGATGACGCTGTCGCTGATCTGTCTTGCCTATGCGTCAACCTTGCCCTTTGCGATCCGCAGCTATCGCCGGGTCAGGCAGCGTGCTGCCGCGAAGTCGGCGTGAACACGTCGCGACGCTCGGGCAACAGGTAGACGATCGCACCGGCATCACCGGCAAAGGCCGGTTCGCGCTGCATCGGCGGCAGCCCGCGTGTCGACATGACCCAGCCGCGATGTTGCAACACGCGGACAATTTGACGGCGACGCATCCAGACGTCGCGGGTCGTGAGCGCGAGCAGTAGTGTGATCTGGACGATGCAGATTGCTGAAACGAACATTGTGGCCATGATCGAATGTTTCCCTCGCCGGACAACGCGATGCCTTGAGCCTCGAATCGTCGTTGATGGCTAATGTTCTCTTTTTGTTCCTTTCGCGTCAAGCCGAAATTTTACTCCAGTGCATTTTCACCGCGTTGTGGCTTTGCTAGGAACAGTCACAACGAAGATTGGGGAGATGATGATGTTGGGCGGAATGCAGGATTGGCCGTTGCTGGTCTGGCGATTGATCGATCATGCCGCGCTCAACCATCCCAATCGCGAAGTCGTATCGTTGACGGTCGAAGGGCCCAAGGTTCGCACCAACTGGCGGGAAGTTCGTGACCGGGCGCGCAAGGTCGCTCAGGCGCTTGTCGGGCTGGGCATGAAGCCCGGTGACCGGATCGCGACGCTGGCCTGGAATACTTATCGTCACCTCGAATGCTGGTACGGCATTTCAGGGATGGGCGGCGTCGCACACACAATCAATCCGCGGCTGTTCGAGGATCAGATTGTCTACATCGCCAACCACGCCGAAGACCGGGTGCTGTTCTTTGACCTCAGCTTCCTCAAGCTGGTCGAATCGGTCGCGCCACGTCTCAACACCATTGAAAAGTTCGTGCTGCTCACCGACCGCGCTCATATGCCGGAAAATTCGCCGCTCGAATTGCTGTGCTACGAAGATCTTGTCGCGGCGCAGGACGGCAAATTCGACTGGGTCGATGTCGACGAACACGCGCCTTCGGGTCTGTGCTACACGAGCGGCACTACCGGTAACCCCAAGGGCGTGCTCTACTCGCACCGGTCGAACGTGCTGCACGCCTTTGCCGCGTCGCTGAATGACGTGTTCGGGCTGAGCGCGCAAACAGTGGTGATGCCGTTTTCGCCGATGTATCACGCCAATGCCTGGTCGGTGCCCTATGCTGCGGCTTTGACCGGTGCCAAGCTGGTGCTGGCGGGGCCGCATACCGATGCGCCAACGTTGCACAAGCTGATCGTCGATGAGGACGTTGATTTTACGCTCGCCGTTCCAACGGTTTGGCTGTCGATGTTGCAGCATCTTGAAAAGACCGGCGAACACCTCGGCAAGCTCAAGCGCGTCGCCATTGGCGGCTCGGCCGTGCCGCGGATGATGATCGAGCGCTTCCAGAATGACCATGGCGTCACCGTCAGCCAGATCTGGGGCATGACCGAATTGTCGCCGATCGGCACGTCGGGCACGCCGTGTCCCGATGTGCTGGCGATGGGAGCCGAGGCCAAGCTCGATGCGCAGTGCAAGCAAGGCCGCGCGGTGTTCGGGGTCGAGATGAAGATCGTCGACGATGCCGGTGCCGAATTGCCGCGTGACGGCGTCGCGTTCGGCCGGCTGCTGGTCAGGGGGCCGTGGACGGTCGAGCAGTATTTCAAGGGCGACGGCGGCCAGGTACTCGACGCCGACGGCTGGTTCGATACCGGCGATGTCGCGACGCTCGATGCGCTGAGCTACATGCATATCGTCGACCGGTCGAAGGACGTCATCAAGTCGGGCGGCGAGTGGATTTCGTCGATCGAACTCGAGAATGCGGCGGTTGGTTGCCCCGGTATTGCCGAGGCCGCGGTCATCGGCGTAGCGCATCCCAAATGGGACGAGCGGCCGCTGCTGGTGGTGGTGCGCAAGCCTGATGCCAGCGTTTCGAAGGACGAGGTGCTGGCGTATCTGGCGGGCAAGATCGCCAAATGGTGGACGCCCGACGATGTGGTGTTTGTGAACGAGTTGCCGCACACTGCGACCGGAAAACTGCTCAAAACCGCGTTGCGCGACCAGTTCAGGGACTATGTCCTGCCGACAATTTAGGAGGGGAATCTGGTCAGTCTTTACGGGTGCAGCCCTAAACGCATTGCGACCGAACAGATTCGGATAATATTAACGAATTGTTAGGTATTCTGCCGGCGCATGCGCGCTCGACAGTGTCATGGCGGCACCCGATCAAGGCGCCGAGTTTGCCGCTTGCCGCAGCCGTTCGCGCTGGACGGCGTTGTCGGCGGCTATCCTGGCCATTATCGCGCGAAACCCCGG
>CALMPZ010000565.1 GCA_937871645.1 uncultured Polymorphobacter sp. | reverse complement strand
TCATCATCGCCGCGGACAGCGCCAAATTCGGCCAGCCCGAAATCAAGCTCGGCGTCGCGCCGGGCATGGGCGGCAGCCAGCGCATGGCGCGCGCCATCGGCAAGGCGAAGACAATGGAAATGTGCCTGACCGGCCGGATGATGGGCGCCGAAGAGGCTGAAGCCGCCGGGCTGGTGGCCCGCGTCGTGCCCGCCGCCGACCTCATTGCCGAAGCGCTCAAGTCAGCCGAAGCGGTCGCATCGATGTCGCCGATCGCGGCGCGCGCGGTCAAGGAAATGGTCAATGTCGCGTTCGAAACGCCGTTGGCGCAGGGCGTGCTGTTCGAACGCCGGCTGTTCGACGGTCTGTTCGGTTCGGAAGACCAGAAGGAAGGCATGGCGGCGTTCATCGCCAAGCGCGCCGCCGACTGGAAGGGGCGCTAAGCCATGAAGATCGGCTTCATCGGGCTCGGCAACATGGGCGGCGGCATGGCCGCCAACCTCGTCAAGGCGGGCCACGCGGTCAACGCGTTCGACCTGTCGGGCGACGCCTGCGCGCGGGCGCGTGACGCCGGTTGCAGCATTGCCGCCGACGCCGCTGCCGCTGTCACCGGCGCCGACGCCGTAGTGACGATGCTGCCCGCCGGCACGCATGTCCGCAGCGTCTATGCGCAATCCGTGTTCGGCAGAGCCGCCAAGGGCACGCTGCTGCTCGATTGCTCGACGATCGACGTCGCCAGCGCCAAGGCGGTTGCCGCCGACGCCGATGCCGCCGGACTTGTGATGGTCGATGCGCCGGTTTCAGGCGGCATCGCCGCCGCCAACGCCGGGACGCTGACCTTCATGGTCGGCGGCAGCAGCGAGGCGTTCACGCGCGCCGAAACCGTGCTCGCCGCGATGGGCAAGGCGATCATCCATGCCGGCGGTGCAGGCGCAGGGCAGGCGGCGAAGATCTGCAACAACATGCTGCTCGGCGCCTCGATGGTGGCGACCGCCGAAGCGTTCGTGCTGGCGCAAAAGCTCGGGCTCGACGCGCAGACCTTCTTCGACATCAGCTCGAAGGCTAGCGGCCAGTGCTGGTCGATGACGAGCTATTGCCCGGTGCCGGGGCCGGTGCCGACGGCGCCGTCGAACCGCGACTATGAAGGCGGCTTTGCAGCCGCGCTGATGCTCAAGGACCTCAAGCTCGCGGTTGAAGCGGCACAGTCGGTCGGCGCCTCGGTGCCGATGGGCGCACAGGCCGAAGCACTCTACCAGATGTTCGCCGGGCTGGGCGGCGCGCCGAAGGACTTTTCGGCAGTGATCAAGCTGCTGGACGGCAGCTGGCGCGGCTAGGTGCCGGCCCCGCCCATGCTGGCGCCGGCGCACATTCACTGTATACCAATCGTCTGAGAGCCTCATCAAACAGGGACCCGGGATGATCGTGCGATCGAAGCGGCGCATGCTGCTGGCGTTGGGCGTGTCGGCGGGGCTTCTCGCCGGCGTGCCGGCGCTGCTCGCCGCGCCGCTCGCCGCGCAACCCGCTAAAGGCCCGTTGGTGCTGGCCGCCGCCAGCCTGCAGGAATCGCTGACCGCTGCTGCTGAAGCCTGGGCGGCGAAGGGCCACCCGCGCCCGGTGCTGTCGTTCGCCGCGAGTTCGGTGCTGGCACGGCAGGTGGAGGCCGGTGCTCCCGCCGACCTCTTCATCTCCGCCGACGTACCGTGGATGGACTTTCTCGCAGCCAACAAGCTTATCGTGCCCGGCACGCGTGCCAGCTTCCTGACCAACACGCTGGTACTGGTGGCGCCCAGAGCGCAGCCGTTCAAACTGGCGATCACGCCGGGCTTCGCGTTGGCGGCGGCGCTCGACAACGGCCGGCTGGCGATGGCCGACCCTGACGCAGTGCCGGCGGGCAAGTACGGCAAGGCCGCGCTGACCAACCTTGGCGTCTGGCGCAGTGTCGAAAGCAAGGTCGTGCGCGCCGAAAATGTCCGCGCCGCCCTGCTGCTGGTGGCGCGCGATGAGGCGGCGGCGGGCATTGTCTACGCCACCGATGCCCGCGCCACACCCGGCGTCGTGGTGGTCGGCAGCTTTCCCGCCACCAGCCACGCGCCGATCGTTTACCCGCTGGCGCAGCTGGCGTCGTCGCGCCATCGCGATGCCGCAGCGTTTCGCGCCTTCCTGCTATCGCCCGCAGGCAAGCAAGTCTTTGCGCGCTACGGCTTTGGTACGCGGTAATGCTGAGCACCCCTGAAACCGAAGCATTGCTGCTGTCGCTCAAAGTGTCGCTTTGGGCGGTGGCGGGGTCCTTGCCGCTGGCCTTCGCGCTCGCCTATGCGCTGGCGCGCGGGCGTTTCCGCGGCAAGGCGCTGGTCGAAGCGCTCGTCACCTTGCCGCTGGTGCTACCGCCGGTGGTGACGGGCTATCTGCTGCTGCTGGCGTTCGGGCGCCACGGGCCCATCGGCATCTGGCTCGAAAGCTGGTTCGGCGTCAGCGTCATGTTCCGCTGGACGGGGGCGGCGATTGCCGCCGCGATCATGGCGCTGCCGCTGATGGTCGGCGCCATCCGCCTGTCGCTCGAAGCCGTCGACCGGCGGCTCGAAGTCGCGGCACGCACGCTTGGCGCGACGCGCTGGGGCGCCTTTGCCAGCGTCACGCTGCCGCTGGCGCTGCCCGGAATCATCGCTGCCGCCGTGCTCGGCTTCGCGCGCGCGCTGGGTGAATTCGGTGCGACGATCACCTTCGTGTCGAACATCCCCGGCGAAACCCAGACGCTGCCGATCGCCATCTACAGCGTGCTCCAGCAACCCGGTGGCGAGGCCGCCGCCGCGCGGCTGTCGGTGATCGCCGTGGCACTGTCGCTGGGCGCGCTACTTGTGTCGCAGTGGCTGACGCGGCGCACGCATGCCGCCCGCAGCCGTCACGATGTGCAGCCATGAGCTTCGACATCGACATCAGCGCGCGGCTCGGCAGCTTCGACCTCGCGGCGCAATTCTCCACCGGCCCCGGCCTGACCGCCTTGTTCGGCACGTCGGGGATCGGCAAGACCAGCATCCTCGACATGGTGGCCGGCATCGCGCGTCCTGACCGTGGCCGCATCGTCGTGGCGGACCGCGTGCTGTTCGACAGCGCGGCGGGCATCGACGTGCCGCCCGAGGCGCGCCACGCCGGCTATGTGTTTCAGGACGGCCGGCTGTTCGTCCACCGTCGCGTCCGCGCCAATCTGCTGTATGGGTGGAAGCGCGCCGCGCCCACTGACCGCTGGATCGGCTTTGACGAGGTCGTGGAGTTGCTCGGCATCGGGCATTTGCTCGACCGCTGGCCGGCGACCTTGTCAGGCGGCGAGGCGCAGCGCGTGGCGATTGGTCGGGCGCTGTTGTCGGGCGCGCGCTTCCTGCTGATGGACGAACCGCTGGCCTCGCTCGACGGGCCGCGCAAGCGTGAGATCATCGAGGTCATTGTGCGGCTGCGCGACGAGCTCAAGCTGCCGATCCTGTATGTCAGCCACGACGAGGCCGAGGTGGCTGCGCTGGCGACGCAGCGCATCGATCTGGACGCTGTCGTGCCGCGCGTCGAAGTGACTGCGGCGGCAAGCTGGGCGGCGGTTGACGACTATTTCGCCGCACAGTTTCTACCACTCGATGCGGCACTTGACGCGGCGCTCGCGGCCAATGCGGCTGCCGGGCTTCCCGCGCACGACGTTGCACCGAATCAAGGCAAGCTGCTGGCGCTGCTGGTACAGATGTCGGGGGCCAAGCGCATCCTCGAAATCGGCACGTTGGGCGGGGTCAGCACGATCTGGTTGGCGCGCGCGGCGGGGGCAGAAGGGACGGTAGTGACGCTCGAAGCCGACGCCCGCCATGCCGAAGTGGCGCGCGCCAACATTGCTGCCGCCGGATTGGTCGACCGCGTCGATCTGCGCGTCGGTGCGGCGCTCGATACGCTGCCGATGCTGGCTGGCGCTGCGCCGTTCGATCTGGTGTTCATCGATGCCGACAAGCCGAACAACCCGGCCTATCTGCGCTGGGCGCTGCAACTGTCGCGCCCCGGTACAGTCATTATTGCCGATAACGTCGTGCGCGACGGGGCAGTCATTGATGCCGCCAGCGCCGACGCGCGCGTCCACGGCGTCCGCGACATGCTGGCGCTGATCGCCGCCGAGCCGCGGCTCGATGCGACGGCGTTGCAGACGGTCGGCAGCAAGGGCTGGGACGGCTTTGCAATTGCGATTGTGAAGGCGGTGCCGGCGGCATAGTCTGTGCGACGGAGGTTCCTAACGTGGCGACGTCCCGGGGTTCTAAAGGTCAGACTGAAACAGCCCCCGCTGCGGTGCGGGTGCCGCACACGCGGCGGTTGACGATCATCGCCAAGGACCCCGGCGTGCGGCTCGAAGGCGGCGCCATGCTGTTCGCGCGCATCGAAATTCCTGCCGAGGACCTCGCCCCTGGCCCGACCGGCTACCGCGTCAAGGTTGTCGATTTCGATGCCACCGCCGGGCGCCTCTACAAGCCGCTGCAGCACTATCAGGCGCCCGATGGCACACTGGTTGATCCGTTCCGCGCCGATGACGGCGAGGATGTCGGCGCTCTGGCCGCCTCACATCAGGCGCGGCTGCTCGCCGACCCCAATTTCCACGCCCAGAACACCTATGCCATCGTCATGCGCATACTCGCGCGCTTTGAGTTCGCGCTGGGTCGCCGCATCGAATGGGGATTCAACGGCCACCAACTCAATGTCGCGCCGCATGCCTTCCTCGATGCCAACGCCTTTTATTCGAACGAGGATAGCGGGCTGATGTTCGGCTATTTCAAGGGCAAGTCGGGGGCGATGGTGTTCACCGCGCTGAGCCATGACATCGTCGCGCATGAAACGACGCACGCGCTGCTCGACGGCCTGCGCGACCGCTTTACCGAGCCGTCATCGCCCGACCAGGCGGCGTTCCACGAAGCCTTCGCCGATATCGTCGCGCTGCTGTCGGTGTTCGCGCTGCCCGAAGTCGTTGCCGCCATTCTCGGCGCGCCGCCGCGCGGCAAGGATGACGGTGGCAAGATTCGCGGCATCGAACCGGACAAGCTGACGCTGGCGGCGCTCCAGAGCTCGATCCTCGCCGGCATCGCCGCGCAACTCGGGCTCGAACTCGACGGTTTGCGTGGCAATGCGCTGCGCCAGTCGGTGCTGCTCGAACCCGATGCCGGATTGCTCGCCAGCGAGGAATTCGCCGAGCCGCACCGCCGCGGCGAGGTGCTGGTCGCGGCAATGATGCGTACCGCGCTGACGCTGTGGCGCAGTCGCATCGAAACGCTCGGCACGCTCGAGTTCGAGGGCAAGGGGGGCCAATACAACCTCGACCGCGTGATCGAGGAAGGCGCCAAGGTCGCCGACCATCTGCTCACCATGGCGATCCGCGCCGTCGATTATTGCCCGCCGACCGATATCGATTTCGGCGTCTATCTCGCCGCGTTCCTGACCGCCGACGCCGAGCTGATGCCCGATGACAACCGCTTCCGTTACCGCGAGACGCTGCGCGCGACCTTTGCCAGCTACGGCATCACCACGCCCGGCGGCGGCCGCTGCGCCGATGACGGCAGCTGGCGCGGCTTCGATGCGGCGCTGCCGGTCAACTATGCGCGCAGCCATTTCGAATCGATGCTGCGCGACAAGGACGAGGTGTTCCGCTTCATCTGGGATAATCGCCGCGTCCTCGGCATCGGCACGCGCGCCACCATCAAGGTCGGCGCGGTGCGGCCGAGCATCCGCCAAAGCCCCGACGGCTTCTTTGTCCGCGAAACTGTCTGCACCTATGTCCAGATCGCCAACATCTTCGGGTCGGAGGTCAAATCGGTGCTCGGTGTCGACCGTCCCGAGGAGCTGGAAACCACGCGCTCGATCACCGCATTCGGCGGCGGCACCATCATTTTCGACCAGTACGGCCGCATCAAATATCACATCGCGCACCCGCTCAATGACGGTGAGCGCCAGAAGAAACGTCTCGCCAGCCTGGGTGAAATCGATGGCGGCGAAACCGCATTCGACCGCCGCAACCGCTTTGCGCTGCTCCACGCGGCGCGGGCGAGCGACTGACCATGGCCGCGCGGCGACCCTCAGAAGTGGTGATCTTCACCTATCAGGTCGGCTTCGGCGACTGTTTCCTGTTGCGCTTCGTCTATGCGTCGATGGCGCGTCACGTGCTGATCGACTTCGGCACCATGGGCCTGCCCAAAACGGCCGAATCGGGCCGGATGCTGCGCATCGCCAACGACATTGCCGACAAGTGCGGCGGCAAGCTCGACATCGTCGTCGCCACCCACCGCCACGCCGACCACATCAGCGGCTTTGCTACCAAAAACGGCGCGGCGTCGGGCGACATCATCGCCGCGCTCGCCAAGGACGCGGTGGTGCTTCAGCCTTGGACCGAAGCGCCCGATCTCGCTGTCGATGCGGAAGGGCCGCTCCCCGATGACCACCAGGGCTTTGCCGCGCGCCGCGCCTCACTCGCGTCGATGCAGGGTTTTGCCGCGGAACTGGTCGCCGCGCTAGCCGCCAAGCCACCTCGCGGCCTGTCGAAGGCGGCGCTCGATCAACTCGCCTTCATCGGCCGCGACAATATCGCCAACCTCTCGGCGGTCGAAAACCTGATGGCGATGGGCAAGCAGCGCATCTACGCCTATCACGGGCTGGCGGTCGATCTACGCAAGGTGCTGCCCGGGATCAAGCTGCGCGTACTCGGTCCGCCGACGCTCAAGCAAACCGAAACCATCCGCAAGCAGCGCGCCAAGGACGCCGACGAATTCTGGCAACTGGCGCCGCAGCGGCTGGCGGCCGAAGCGGCACTCGGCACCGGCAGCGACGAACTGTTCCCCGGCCACCCCTTCGCCCGCGCCACCCGCCTGCCGATGGAAGCGCGCTGGTTCGCCCGCCGTGTCGAAGCCGCGGCGGGCGACCAGAAGCTGTCGCTGGTGCGCGTGCTCGACAAGGCAATGAACAATACCAGCCTGATCCTGCTTTTCGAAGCGCGCGGCAAGAAGCTGCTGTTCCCCGGCGACGCGCAGATCGAAAACTGGGCGTTCGCGTTGGCGCAGCCCGACATCAGGGCGCTGCTCGCAGGCGTCGATCTCTACAAGGTCGGCCACCACGGCAGCCGCAATGCCACCCCCAAGACATTATGGAACGGCTTCGCCAATCGCGGCGGTCAAGCCAAAAAGGGCCGGATGACCGCGCTGCTATCGACCATGCCCGGCAAGCACGGCAACGCCGACGAAGGCGTGCGCAGCGAAGTGCCGCGCACGACCTTGCTCAAGGCGCTGGCCGACGATACCCACTTGCATTCGACGCATACACTGGCACCCGACACGCTGTTCGAGGAAGTGCGGATCAAACTGGCCTGAGGCGGGTCAGCCGACCAGCGCGTTGCGGTCGATCGATGCGATATTGGTGACGCCGGTCAGCGCCATCGCCGCGCGCATCTCCGCCTCGACCACCTTGAGCATGTGCGCGACGCCCGCCTCGCCACCCGCCGCCAGCGCATAGGCCCAGGCGCGGCCGAGCAGCACGCCCTTTGCACCGAGCGCCAGCATGCGCACGACATCGAGTCCCGAGCGTACACCGCCGTCGGCCAGCACCGTCAGCCGGTCGCCCACCGCTTCGGCGATCGCCGGCAACGCGCGCGCCGTCGACAACACCCCGTCTAATTGCCGTCCGCCATGGTTCGATACGACGATACCGTCGGCGCCGGCGTTGGCGGCCTGCACCGCGTCCTGCGCATCCAATATGCCTTTGACGATCAGCGGCCCGGACCATTCGGCGCGAATCGCCTCGAGGTCGGCCCAGGTGACGCGCGGGTCGAAATTCTGCGCCATCCACGCGAAGAAGTCTTCAAGGCCGGTCTTGGAGCCCAGCACCGGCGCGACATTGCCCAGACTGTGCGGACGCCCGTGCAGCCCGACATCCCACGCCCAGCGCGGCCGTGTCGCGACCTGCGCGGCGCGGCGCAGCACCCCGCCCAGTCCCGGCGCGCCGGCCAGCCCCGAACGATAGTCGCGGTAGCGGGCGCCGGGCACCGGCAAATCGACAGTGAACACCAGCGCCGAGCACCCGGCCTCGCGCGCCTGCACCAGCAGGTCGCGCATGAAGCTGCGGTCGCGGATCATATAGAGCTGGAACCAGATCGGCTGCGCCACCGCCGCAGTGACTTCAGCGAGCGGACATACCGAGACTGTCGACAGGCAGAACGGAATGCCGGCGGCCTGTGCGGCACGCGCCGCCTGCACTTCGCCGCGCCGGGCGTTCATCCCGGCCAGCCCAACCGGCGCCAGCGCAATCGGCACCGCCTGGCGCTGCCCGAACAATGTGGTCGAAAGGTCAATCGCCGACACGTCGCGCAGCACGCGCTGGCGCAGCGCCACAGCTTCGAGGTCGGCAACATTGCGACGCAGCGTCACCTCGCCATACGAGCCGCCGTCAACATAATCGAACAAGAAACGCGGCAGCTTGCGCTGCGCCGCAGCCCGATAGTCCCAAATCGATGGTGGTCGCATGGCGAATTCTCCGTACGGCCAACACTGCGCTGCGCGGTCGCACTATCGCCCGTGACATTGGCCGCACGCTGCCCATTGCGCAAGAACCCAACGCGCTGGCACAGTCCGCGCGCGTTGAACGCCGCATTTGAAAGAGCTGTGCGCCAAGCATGACGAAGGCGCGAACGGTATTCACTGGGAAGTCTCGATACCGCTCGGCCACGCTGCCCCAAACCCGCACTGTCGGGGGCAGACTGGCTTGCGTTCCACCGCCATGCCTGTTGTCTCGAAAGCGTCACCGACTTGGCTTGAGCTGTCGTTCCGCTTTGTGCCCAAGGCGGCCATTCTGCAGCCTGATAGCCGGACGATCGGTCTCTACAAGTGAGGCAGTCAAGCCAGCCCAATACATCAAACCTGTGCTGTTTGATACCATCTGGAACTAGGGGTTGGGATTCGCATGCGGTCACGAATTTCCCGGGCAAATTTTGGTGTGGATAGCATTTCCAGCAACTTTAGCGCGAGTTCGATCCCCGTCCCGGGCCCGGTTGAAGTCATCAAGTGGCCATCCATTACGAGCGGTTCATCGATAAAGACGGTGCCATGACTTTCCAGTTCGGCTTTGCGCGTGCCGCCGATCTGATGGTAGACCGTCGCCTTTCTGCCATTCAGCACCCCAGCGGCGGCGAGTGACAGGGAGCCCACGCAAACCGCGGCGATCGGCGCCTGTCGTCTATCGAAGTTTCGAACCACATCGAGAAACGGTTCGGACAGGGCTTCCTCGTAAAAGCCCGCGTCGGCAAAGCCACCGGGTATGACCAACGCGTCAAATTCCTCGGCGTTGATTTCCGTCAACAGCTTTTCGGGCAGCACATCAAATCCGAATGTGGTGGTGACCGGGCTTCGCAGGCCAACCGAGAGCTGTTCGAACCCAGCTTCGCCGTAGATCGACGCCCAGCCAAATACCTCGGTAAAGCATCCCGCCTCCATGACCTCGAAGCCATTGGACAGTAGTATCAAAACCCGCTTTTGCATGCGTGAGCCCCGTCGGTCGGACCACATGAGGTCAGCCCCAGATGGGACACGCATATTACAGTATGGCTACGGCCGGCCATCCTTATGTCGCCGAACGCGGCACGCCGTTGCGCACAGCCGCCGGATCAATGACGAAAGGCGGCACCGCCAGGGGGTTCCCGGGTCGGGCAAGGCCCCGGTCAATGACCCGTCGGCCGCTGCAGTTCAGGCAGGGCTTTCGCCAAGGCACCGCGCAATGGCGCGCTGCACCGCTTCGCGCTGTTCAATGCGTTTAACCCATTCATGCGCAAATCGATGTTCGGAAAGCTCCAGCCCGGCATAGCTGGCTGAACGGACCCACCCGAAATGCGCGATATCGGCTATCGAATAGGCCTCGCCGTTGAGCCACGCGGTTTCGGCAAGACGTTGATCAAGCACGGCAAGATGACGCCGTGCCTCGCCCTGAAATCGCGTTATGGCGACCCGGTTTGACGGGTCATTGCGCAAAAAGAATCCGGCATTGCCAAAGCTTGGGCCGAGACCTGCCACCTGCAGGAACAGCCAGCTCAACGTCGCCGCACGGGCCGCGGCGCCGGCAGCGGCGAGGCCGGGTTTCAGATCGGCCAAATAGATCAAGATCGCACCGGATTCGAAAACGGTCACCGATTGGCCGTCGGCATGCCTGTCGATGATCGCGGGTATCTTGGCATTGGGATTAATCGCAACGAGTTCCGGGACCGCAGCTCCGCCGTTGCTCAGGTCGACGCGGTGCAGATGATACGGCAAGCCCAGCTCTTCGAGTGCAATGGGAACCTTGATGCCGTTGGGCGTGGGGCTGGTGTAGACTTCGATCATGGCGTCTGCCTTTGGCTTGATTGGGCTGCAGGGCCGGTGGGCCCCAAAATGGGTCGGACTTGGTGGCCAGGCGGGTACGGCGCCATCGGCGTGACCGACCAGCTCCGTGAAATCGGGCCGGCCGCCATGGGTCCGGCCGGACTGCTGTTCATGACGATTTCTCCTGGCGGTCTTCCGCCCGGCTCGCCTCAACCATTGCCTGAACGGCGGCGATTTCAGTGAGGCTGAGGCCGGCGCGGCGGGCCTTGGCGGCGAGCGGAGCCCCGACTGGCGCTCCGGGCGGGGTGGAATCCTTTCGCAAGGCACAGGCGAGGACGACAGCGGCGTTGGCCCGCATGTCGAAACACCGGCCTGCGCGCGCCGAGTCAATCTCGGCACCCGAAAGGCCGGCGGCGCGCGCCCGGTTTTCCTGCCGCGCACGCGTTTGCGCGCAGCCGCAGCTGTCTGCCAACGCGATTTCAACCTGAATTCGAAGTCGGTCTTCCAGAACAACGGGCATTACAGGCTACCAGTCAGGATTTCGGTGTCGGCTGACAATCGCGCCACCAATTTTCAAACAGCGGCAACAGGATGAGGCCGAACAGCAGGGCAAAGAAGATCGCCTGGAGCCGAAAGCCCGCCGGGTTGTCGCCAAGGCTGAACGCGTGACCGCCAAAGCCGAGCAGGGCTGCGCAGGCGATGGCATAACCCAGCTGCCATGGCTTGTCGGCCGCAAGGCATACCGATCGGTTGGACATGGTCATTCTCCCAAACAGCAGGTGTCAGAAACCGAAATCGCTCAGCCCGGGATGATCATCGGGGCGGCGACCCAGCGGCCAGTGGAAACAGCGGTCGGTCGCGGCGATGGGGTGCTCGTTGATGCTGGCGATGCGGCGACGCATCAGGCCATCGGCATCGAACTCCCAGTTTTCATTGCCATAGGCGCGGAACCATTGGCCGCTGTCGTCGTGATATTCATAGGCGAAGCGCACGGCGATGCGATTACCGTCGTGCGCCCAGACTTCCTTGATCAGCCGGTAATCGAGCTCGCGCGCCCATTTGCGGGTCAGCAGTGCTTCGATCGCGCTGCGCCCGGTGACGAACTCGGCGCGATTGCGCCAGCTGCAGTCGGGGGTATAGGCGAGCGCGACGCGCGCCGGATCGCGGCTGTTCCAGCCGTCTTCGGCAAGGCGCACCTTTTCAGCGGCGCTGGCGATGGTGAACGGGGGCAGAGGTGGACGCGACATGGGGGGTCTCCGTGAATTTGCGTGGGGCGAAGCGGCGGACGGGGCCAAGGGGGGGGAACCCCGTCCGCCACGACGTCAAGCCGCCAGTGCCTCGACTTCGGGGAAGTCGATTGCAGTGCCGAGGACTTCGTTGATGTAGTTGGTCAGCGTGTTGACCGCGACATGCGCGACGATCTCGACGATGGCGGCGTCGCTGTAGCCGGCGGCACGGACCGCCTCGACATCAGCGGCATCAACCGCGCCGCGCTGGCGCGCAATCTTTGCCGCAAAGCTGACGGCAACCGCAGCCTTGGCATCGTTCGAGCTGCCGTGGCGGTTGGCGGCAATCTCGGCGGCGTCGAGTTTGGCAAGGTTGCTGCCCAGATAGGTATGCGCGGCGAGGCAATAGCCGCAGTCGTTGATCTGGGCGACGGCAAGCGCGATGCGTTCGCGCGTCGCGGCCGGCAGCGCGCCCTTGGCCAGTGCGCCGTTGAGGCCGAGATAGCCTTCGAGCGCGGCGGGACTGTTGGAAATCAAGCGGAACATGTTCGGCACGACGCCGAGCTGCTTGTTGACGGCTTCGAGCAGCGGGCGCGACGCTTCGGGCGCGGCGGCGATCGCGGCGGGGGTGGGGATGCGTGACATGGGGTTCTCCTTGACTGGCGTGACCGGCGGAAGATCCCGCCTGGTGAAACTGCTATGCAGCGCTAGGCTGTCGGTAAGAATATTGGAAAAATGGAATGGATTGTTCCATTTTGCGAAATTCAGCGCCGGGCCGACAGTTCCGCCTCGAGCGCGGCGATGCGGGCGTCGCGCGCGGCCAGCACGGCAGCGACATCGGCGGCAGGGAACAGCTGCGGGATGTGCGCGGGGCAATTGGCATCCCAGGCGGTGATGGTGAACAGCATAGCCGCTTCGGCACGCAGCTTGCCGGCAGGCGGCAGCAGCGACGCGATCAGCGCCGGGTCGTCCTCGACAACCCGCATGCGCCCCCAGATCTTGACGCGCTGGCGGTGCGCATAGTCCATCAGGAAGATGAACGCCTTGGGGTTCTCGGTGAAGTTCCCCGTCGAGATGAACTGGCGGTTGCCGCGCAGATCGGCGAAGCCCAGCGTGCGGTCATCGATGACGCGCAGGAATCCCGCCGGGCCACCGCGGTGCTGGATATAGGGCTGGCCATCAGCGCCGGCGCTGGCCAGATAGAAGCTGTCGCGCGCCGCGATGAAGGCCGCGAGATTGTCGTCGATGGTGTCGCCCATCTCCATGCCGGCATAGATTTCGCGCGACCCTTTGCGCGCCTGAACGGCCTTCACCGCCGGGCTGAACGCCGTGTCCGTAGCGCTCATGATGAAACCGGAACCTGCGGCTCGCTCCACCACGCGGCGGCGGGGCGCGGCACGCGCATCAAAGCGCGGATGCGGGCGCTGTTTGCTTCCGATGTGAGGTCGGTGAGCAGTGCGAACGCGACCTCTGTGGCGGTGCCCGGCCCGGTCGCACCGATCAGATTGCCATCGATGACCAACGCC
>CALMPZ010000564.1 GCA_937871645.1 uncultured Polymorphobacter sp. | reverse complement strand
CGCGTCGGTCAGGCATGACCCGGCCGCGACGGCGCGGCAGTTGGCGGCGCTGGTCGATGTGCCGCTGACGCCGCCGGCGCCGACACCGCCTGGCCATGCGCTGGCCAATCTGTTGCATCTGCTCAGCGTGCCAGTTGCCGTGCTGGCGCTGGCGGCGCTGCTCGTGTGGCTGGCGCTGCACCACTTCTGGCTGTTCGCGCTGGTGGTGTTGGCGGCGGTCATCAAAATGTGGTGGCTGCGCCGTATCGAAAGCACCGACCCGCTCGTCGTGGTGCCGCCCGACCCGGCCGACATCGCGGCGCGCTCGGCGTATGAAGATCACGACAGCGCCAACCCGTTCACGGCGATCGGCACGATCAAGCCGGGGCTGTTCCGGATGGGGCTGGTGCGCGTCATCCACTACGTCGTCGACTGGGGCGCGCGGCACCTGTTCCGCGGCGGCCGGCTGGGGCGCGTCGGTACCATCCATTTCGCCCGCTGGGTGCTGATTGACGGTGGTCGCCGTGTCATCTTCACCAGCGAATATGACGGCAGTGCCGAAGCTTACATGGATGACTTCATCAACAAGGTCGGCTTCGGGCTCAACGTCAGCTTCACCAACGGCATCGGCTATCCGCGCACGCGCTGGCTGATCCTCGACGGTGCCAGCGACGAGCAGCGCTTCAAATATTTCATGCGCCACCACCAGATCGTCACGCAATTCTGGTGGCGCGCCTATCCGGGGCAAACGACGTTCGACCTCGCCCGCGCCGCGCGCGTCCGCGCCGGCTATGTCAGGCTGTGCGCCGGCGAGGAACTCGACGAGCTGGCGGCGGCGCGCTGGCTCGCGGAGATCGCTGCATGACGCGCACCTTCGCTCCCGAGCCTGTCACCGAATGGGAGGACATCCAGGCGCTCGCCGCCAGCGGGCTGGGCGCGCTTGCCGCGAGCTGCTTCCTGCTGCTCGACGTCGCCGACGCGGCGACCGCACGCGCGTGGCTGGCGGCGACCCGCCCGACCAGCGTCGCCGATATCAATACCGCGCGCGCCGATGGCCGTATCGTCACCACCGCGCTGCAACTGGCGCTCAGCGCGCCGGGGCTGGCGGCGCTCGGGCTGGCACCGGCGGTCATCGACCAGTTCGGCCCCGAGTTCCGGCAGGGGCTGGGCAGCGACGACAGCCGGTCGCGGCGATTGGGCGATATCGGCGCCAATGACCCCGCCAACTGGGACTGGGGCCGCGGTGCCGATGTGCCGCACCTGCTGGTCATGCTCTACGCGACGCCCGATACGCTCGACGCGCATGTTGCTGCCGTGCTCCTGACGCTGGCGCCGGGCTTCAGCTTGCGCAAGCGCGAGTCCTGCGCGGTGCAGAACGGCTATGAACCGTTCGGCTTCCTCGACGGCATATCGCAGCCGGTGGTCGATTGGGCGGGGGTGCGCGAACCCGGCCATGATGCGCGCTATACGCACCTGCTCGCGGCGGGCGAGGTGCTGCTCGGCTACCCCAATGAATATCGCTGCCTGACCGACCGGCCGCTGCTCGATGCGGTGCAGGCGCCGCAACTGCCACGGGCGCGCGACGATGCAGCGCGCGCCGATCTTGGCCGCAACGGCAGCTACCTCGTCTACCGCCGGCTGGCGCAGGATGTGCCGCTATTCTGGCAAACGCTGGCGGCGCGCGCCGGCGGCATGACGGCCGCCATCGAGCTCGCCGAAGCGATGGTCGGCCGCGGCATCGACGGCCAGCCGATCCCGGCGCTCGGCACCCGCGCCATCCCCGGTGCCGAACCCTTTGACCTCAACGACTTCAGCTTCACCGGCGATATGGGCGGCAACATCTGCCCGGTCGGCGCGCACATCCGCCGCGCCAACCCGCGCAACGCCGACCTGCCTTCGGTGCCCGACGGCGCGCTCGACAAGCTGCTGGTGACGCTGGGGCTGACCGGCAACGCCCGCGACGACGCGATCTCCTCGACCCGCTTCCACCGCATCCTGCGCCGCGGCCGGCGCTTCGGTGCGATGCTGTCGCCCGTCGAAGCTGCACGCCCCGGTGCCCCCGATCCACAGGCCGGGCTGCACTTCATCGCGCTGCAGGCCAGCCTCTCTCGCCAGTTCGAATTCATCCAGGGCGCCTGGGTGGCCAGCGCCAAGTTCGCCGGCCTGTCGGGCGAATCCGACCCGCTACTCGGCAACCGCTGCCCGTTCCCCGGCACCATGCCCCCCGACGGTTCCACCCGCCCGGGCCCCG
>CALMPZ010000563.1 GCA_937871645.1 uncultured Polymorphobacter sp. | reverse complement strand
GGCATCTGTGGACGCCCCTGAAGATGCAAGCGTTAAATCGGGGTATATCGGCGCGTAGTCGGATGCTGCCATCTGTCCGGCCTCGTTGAGCAGCGATGGTGCTGCGGGCCCGTATGGGAGTTCGCGGACTGGATCCATTTCAGCTAAGCGCGCTTGGAAGCGCTCTGCCTGTCACTGGTTTTCCAGCCCCGTCTCGCCGACCGTTGTGCCATACCCTCCTTCGACCGCCTACGACTCCGACGACCTCAGGCTGCTGCCCCGGCTTACGCCGCGACCGCTGCCGGAGCCTTGTAATCCTCCTGCCTGGTCAGCAGGGCCCAGACGGTGCGCGCCATTTTGTTGGCGAGCGCGACCGAGACGAGCATGCGCGGCTTTCGCGCCAACATCTGCTCCAGCCACGAGCCGGCTGGTGCGCCGCGACGACACGCATGGCGCACGACCGAACTGCCACCGATGATCAGTAGTCGTCGGATGGTACGCTCGCCCATCTTCGAGATACTGCCCAGCCGCTGCTTGCCGCCGGTCGAGTGCTGGCGCGGTGTCAGCCCGAGCCACGCGGCAAAGTCGCGCCCTTTCCGGAATGTCTCCATTGGAGGCGCAAGTGCGATGATCGCGGTGGCAGTGATCGGCCCGATGCCGGGGATCGTCATCAGCCGCAGTGCCGCTTCGTCGTCCCGCGCTCGCTTCGCGATCTCGCGGTCGAGGGTCGCAATCCGCTTGTCCAGTTCGGCCAGCATGTCGACCATGATCGCGAACATCGGCCGCGCAGCCTCGGGCAAGGTCGATGCCATTTCTTCCTCGTCGAGAAGATCGGCAAGCATCGCGACATGCGCCGGGCCCCGCGGCGCCACCCAGCCATATTCCGTAAGATGCCCGCGGATCGCATTGATCAGCTGGGTACGCTGACGCACCAGCAGGTCGCGGGTGCGGAACACGAGGCCGGCCGCTTGCTGCGCCTCGGTCTTCATCGCGGCGAAGCGCATGCCCGGCCGCTGTGCCGCCTCGCAAATCGCCTCGGCATCGACCGCGTCGTTCTTTTGTCGCTTCACGAACGGCTTCACATAGGCAGGCGGGATCAGCCGAACGTCGTGTCCCAACCGCGTCAGTTCGCGTGCCCAGTGGTGGGCCCCGCCGCATGCCTCCATCGCCACCACGCAACGCGGCTGTGTGGCAAAGAAGTCGAGTAGCTTGCCGCGGCTCAGCTTGCGGCTGAACGCCATCGTGCCGCGCTCGTCTGCGCCGTGCGCGTGAAAAACGTTCTTGGCGATATCCAGACCAATCGTGGTAACCTTCGACACGGACGCCTCCCTCTAGTGGTGATAAACACCTCCACTATGGCACATCGATGCCGTCGGGGGGCGTCCACCCCATCAGCTAAAGCCCACCCCCGACCCCTCCCCTTCAGGGAAGGGAGCAGGAAGGTAGGCAGCGCGAAATCAATCGGGTGCAGGCCTCAGGCCTGCCCGCCGGAGGCCCTATGCGTCGAGCAGCGTCAGCATCACCCCCTGCTTCGGCGAAGCGCGCCCTTCGAGCAGATCGCGGTAGTGCTTTTCGGCCGCCACCGCCCCGCGGTCGCTGACGATTTCGAGCCAGCCTTCGGTGGAATCGAGGAAGCTTTCCCACGCGGCCGTCAGCCGGCTGTCGAAGCCGCCGGGGCCCCATTCAGCGATGCGCTGCGCGAGCACGGTGGGGGCGAAGAACATTTCGGGTTTCGGGCCGGGCAGGTCACCGCCATCGCCGCGTGGTGAGTCCCAATCGGTGGCGCCGATGGTCAGGCTGGCGACGAGCGCGTCGCCGAAGTGGCGGTGGACGCGGGCGCGCGTCGCCTCGTTGCCGGCGAAATCGACAAAGGCGCTGTGCACCGCGGGGTCGAGCGTTTCGATCGCGTCATAGCTGACGACGCTGTCATAGACGCCGGTGTGCATGACGAAATCGGCGTTGGCGCCCGATGTCAGCCCGACGACCTTGACGCCGCCGCGCACCTTGAGCGCCTGTGCCAGCCCGATCGCGGTCTTCGACGAGGCGCTCGACAGCAGCACCTGGGTGACGCCCGGCGCGACTTCCGGGAGGTAATCGTCGATCAGGAACGAGGTGATGTAGAGCGGCCGGAACAGCGCGTAGCGTGCTTCGTCATCTGTCGTGGCGCGGGTATAGCCGTTGTACGCCGACGCCAGCCCGGCGCGGTGTTCGGCGATGTCGCTGAAGCTGTCGGCGCGCACCTTGCCCGGCGTCAGGATGGCGTGGCTCGCCATCGGCCAATAGCCGTAATAGCGGTCGCCGGGCGCGAAGCCGAGCGCGCGCGATTCGGTGACGGTCGCAAAGCCCCAGACCGGAATGATGCCCCAGCCGTCGGGCGCCGGGAAGAAGTTCCAGTATTTCATCATCTCGCCGAACGCACCGTAGGTGATGTTGTTCGATGTCAGCGCAAAGCCGTCGATGGCGAAGCGCACCTGGCCCTCGGCGGGTTCGGCGAAGGTGTGCGCGACTTCGGTCTTGCGCAGGTCCTGGCGGCGGACGCGGAACTCGGTGGTGGTGTTGGTCACGGCGACAGACTCCGGTCAAATGGCTGAACAGCTTTTTGCGGATGAAATGCCGCGCTGGCAAGCGGGCAAGCAGCCGCACGCCGGCGCCGTCACGCCCGCATCATGACATTGACAATGTCTTAAAGGCGGCGCAGTCTCAGCATATCCAGAGGGGCTGGAGGATCAGGAGGGACAATGAAGATTCTTAATACTGCCATTTGCGCCGCGACGGTGCTTTTGGGTGCCGTGGCCGCACAGGCCGGTACCGTTGTCGTCCAAGGCGACAGCTACCCGCTTTCGAGGCTCAACAATTTCTACAATAGCTACGGTGGCCATACATCGACCATTGGTGCCGGTCCGGTTTCGGGCCTCAACCTGGCAGGCGTGAACCTGCTTTGGGCCGTGCAACCGACATCGGCCTACACCGGCGCCGACATCACCAAGATGCAGGGGTATCTGAGCAGTGGCGGGCGCATCGCGTTCATGGGTGAGCACGGCAGTTTCATGCCTAGCCAGAACAACAATATCAACGCCGCGTTGACCGCGCTGGGGTCGACGATCCAGATCGTCAATGTGATTGAAGATTCCGGATTCCGGACCGCCAGTGTTGGCGATGGCCAGATTCTGGCGCACTCGCTGACGGCGGGTGTCAACTCTTACCAATATGGGGCGTTCGCACCGTTGACGATTTCGGGCAGCGCTCAGGCGTTGATGATGGGCGAAGACAATCCGGCCGCGATCATGATGGCGTATCAGAACATCGGTGCCGGCAGCATCTTCTTGATTACCGATCAGAATGTCTGGGACAACGCACCGTCGCTGTGGCCGAGCCACGACAATGAAGTGATGTTCGACAACCTCGTTGCCGGACGCACCGTTGGCGGTGTGCCCGAGCCGGCATCATGGGCAATGCTGATCATCGGCTTCGGCGCCATGGGCGGTGCCATGCGTTATCGCCGCCGCGAGGCCGCCGCCAGCCACGCCTGAATGCCCGCGCCCGTCACGGGCCGCGCTTGCGATCGATTGCACCGGCCGCTGCCAGCGTGGCGGCGGCCGGAATGTAATGTCAGTAGCTGGTGAGACGGCGCGCTACATCTCTTGACATCGGGTGACGCGCCGCCGATGCGTCAGTGTCGACAGCGCACGGCATCGGCGACGGGCGTTACCTGCCCACCGGCGCGCCCCGCGCTCCGGTAGGCGCGCCTTTCCCGCCGACCAATGCGGACGCGCCCTGATGTTTACCCGCCTATTCATTGCCAATCGCGGCGAAATCGCCGTCCGCATTGCGCGCGCTGCCGCAGGGCTCGGCATCGCCTCGGTCGCGGCGTTTTCCGAAGATGACGCCGCTTCGCCGCACGTGCTGGCAGCGACCGCCGGCGGCGCACTGCCCGGTCGTGGCCCGCGCGCCTATCTTGACGGCGCTGC
>CALMPZ010000562.1 GCA_937871645.1 uncultured Polymorphobacter sp. | reverse complement strand
TGTTCTTCTTCATCAACGTCATCTGGTCGCTCGCGGCCGGCAAGAAGGTCGGCGCCAACTATTGGGGCGAAGGCGCCAACACGCTCGAATGGACGCTGTCGTCGCCGCCGCCGTTCCACCAGTTCGAGACCGTGCCGATCATCAAGTGATGGTCAGCGCAGGGTGCCACGGGTGAACACGACAGATCTTCCGGCGACCAACGTCGCGGGGCTAGCCGACTGGCGCGATTACTTCGCGCTGCTCAAGCCCCGCGTCATGACGCTCGTCGTGTTCAGCGCGGCGTGCGCAATGGCGGTGGCGCCGGGGCATATCCACCCGGTCATCGGCTTCGTCGCGATGCTGTGCGTCGCCGTCGGTGCCGGGGCGGCGGGGGCGCTCAACCAATGGTATGAGGCCGATATCGATGCGCTGATGAAGCGCACCGCCAACCGCCCGCTGCCGGCCGGACGCATCGAACGCAGCGACGCGCTGGGCTTCGGCGTGCTGTTTGCCGCGGGTTCGGTGGCGATCATGGGCATTGCCGTCAACTGGTTGGCCGCGGCCATCTTGGCGGTGTCGATCCTGTTCTACGTGCTGGTCTATACCGTCGGGCTCAAGCGCCGGACGCCGCAGAACATCGTCATCGGCGGTGCGGCCGGCGCATTTCCGCCGCTGATCGGCTGGGCTGCGGTGACCGGTGACATCAGCGCGCTGCCGGTGTTGCTGTTCGCGCTGATCTTCCTGTGGACGCCGCCGCACTTCTGGGCGCTGGCGCTGTTCATGGAGGCCGATTATTCGAAGGCCGGGGTGCCGATGCTGCCGGTGACCGATGGTCCGGTGGTGACGCGCCGCCAGATCCTGCTCTACACGCTGGTGCTCGTGCCCGTCAGCCTGCTGCCCTGGGCGCTCGGCCTGACCGGCTGGATTTACGGCGGCACTGCGGCGGTGTTCGGGCTGGGCTTCATTGCCTGCGCCGTCGCCGTCTGGCGCAACACCGCGACACTGGCCGCCGATATGGCGCCCGAAAAGCGCATGTTCCGCTTCTCGCTGCTCTATCTGTTCATGCTGTTTGCAGCGCTCGTGGTCGATAGCTGGGTGTTGCCATGGAA
>CALMPZ010000561.1 GCA_937871645.1 uncultured Polymorphobacter sp. | reverse complement strand
GCGGCTGGCCGACCAGCTCGGCACGGCATTCGATACGTTGGCGCGCGAGGGCGTCGATCCGTTGCGGCTCAAGGATGTCGTCCACGACGACCTTGCCAGCCACTGGATGGACACCTTCGTCTTTTTCGACCTGGTCCTCGAACATTGGCCCGCCATCCTCGCTGCCGAAGGGTGTAGCGACCGTGCCGCGCGCGGCAATACGCTGCTCGGCATTATCGCCGCGCACTGGGCGGCAGCGCCGCCGCCGGGGCTGGTGGTCGCCGCAGGCATGAACGGTGCAACGCCGGCGCAGGCGGCATTGCTCGGCACCATCGCGCGGCTGCCGAACGGCATGCTGGTGCTGCCCGGTCTCGATGTCGCGATGCCCGCGGACGCCTGGGATGCGCTGGTCACCGATGCGGGGGGCGATGAAAACCGGCGCAACAGCGAAGAACACCCGCAATACGGCCTCAAGCGGCTGCTCGACGATATCGGCGTCGCGCGCGGCGAAGTCGAATACTGGCCCGCAACCGCGGGATCGCCCGCCGTGCGTGCCGCGACCGTGGCGCGGGCGCTGTGTCCGGCGGCGTTCACCGCGCAATGGCGTGATGCGCCGGTGGCGGCGGGCACGTTCGACGGCGTGTCGTGGCTCGAAGCCGCCGATCCTGCGGCCGAGGCGCAGGCAATTGCGCTGGCGCTGCGCGAAGCGCTCGAAACTCCAGGCGCGACTGCGGCGCTAGTCACGCCGGACCGCAATCTGGCGCGCCGCGTCGCCGCGCATTGCGCGCGCTGGGGCATCGAAATCGACGATTCGGCGGGTGTCGCGCTGACCGCGACACCGCCGGGCGCGCTGGCGCTGGCGCTTGCCGAAGCCGCCGCGCAACATTTCGCGCCGGTGGCCTTGCTGGCGCTGCTCAAGCATCCGCTGGTGGCGTCGGGCAGCGAAGCGACGCGGCTCGATTGGCTCGACCGCGTGCGCCAGCTCGACCTCGATTTGCGCGGCGTACGACCCGCGGCCGGGCTGGGTGGCATCGCGGCGCAAGTCGTCGAAGCCGACCGCACCGCCGATGTCCGCGACCGCCGGATGCCGCTGGTGGGCTGGTGGAGCGAGGTCGCGGCGCTATTGGCGCCGCTCGAAGCGGTGTTCAAGTCGCGACGCTTGACGCTGGCGATGCTGGTTGAGGCGCTGACGGCGACGCTGGTGGCGCTGACCGGCGATGCCATCTGGCGCGGCGCCGATGGCCGCGCGCTGGCTGACCGCGTCGCGGCGCTGACGGCGCATGGCGACGCGCTCGATGACCTCGACCCCGCCGATGCGCCGGCGCTGCTCGATACGCTGCTCGCCGATGTGCCGGTGCGGCCGGTCATCGGCAAGCACCCGCGGCTGGCGATCTGGGGCCTGATCGAAGCGCGGCTGCAGCGCCCTGATCTGGTCATCCTCGGCGGGCTGTCCGAAGGGGTTTGGCCGGCGCTGCCGTCGCCCGACCCGTGGCTGGCACCGGCGGTGCGGCGGCGGCTCGGTTTGCCGGGGCTGGAGGCATCGATCGGCCAGGCCGCGCATGATTTTGTCGCCGGGCTTGGCGCACCGCGCGTGCTGCTGACGCGGGCACGGCGCGATGACAGCGGCCCGCGCGTGGCGTCGCGGTTCTGGCTACGGTTGCGCGCGCTGGCGGGTGAAGCACTCGCGCAGGATACGCGGCTGGTCGATCTGGCGCGCGCCATCGATTCAGCGCAGCAGGGCGTGCGCCAGCGGTTGTC
>CALMPZ010000560.1 GCA_937871645.1 uncultured Polymorphobacter sp. | reverse complement strand
GAGGCCCGCCATGAACATCCGTGCCACGAAGCTGCTGCCGCTCGCGGCGTTGTTGCTGGGGCTGCAAGCTGCGTCCGCCACGGCACAGGACGCCGGCGCCGGGGCAACAATCGTCGCGCCGGCCGATGTCGGCAACAACCCCGCTGATCCGATGCTCGGCGGCAAGGATCTCGGGCCGTCGATCGCCTGCATTTCGACGGTGCAAATCCGCAAGACGCGCGTCATCAACGAAGGCGTCATCATGTTCCAGGTCGGCAACCGCTGGTATCGCAACGACCTGTCGCCGGTGTGCACCGGTCTGACGCCGCGCATGACGATTGTCGACCGCCCGCACGGCGGCCAGCTGTGCGAGGGCAATATTCTCGATTTCGTGCAGCCCGGCGCGGCGATCGGCATGGGCACGCATCAGGGCAGCTGCATGTACGGCCGCTTCACGCCGTACATGCCGCCACCGCCGCCGGCTAAGTAGCGGCGCGCGCCAGCACGATGTTGAGGTTCGCCGCGGCAATCGGCCGGCTGTAATCATACTGCCAAGCTACCGCGCGCAGGTTGGCGATGCGCCGCCCGAGCCGGGTGATGGTCGCGGCGGCGAAGGTGTCGCGCATGCCGCCTTCGCGCATGAAATCGACCGTCACGGTGACCGGCTTGATTTCGGGCAGCGGCTCGTCTTCGGGCAGCGCCAGCACCAATGTCGACAGCGCCGCCAGTTCGAGCAGTCCGGCAATAGCGCCGCCGTGCAGCCGGCCGGGCGAGCCGATCAGCGATTCGCGGTACGGCATGATGAGCTTGAGGTCGCTGCCGTCATGGTCGGCGATGACGCCGAGCATCACCGCATAGGGCAGTGTCTCGATGCGCTCGCCGCGCCCCGAACGCCGCAGTTCATTGGCCCATTCGAGCGTCGTCATGCAGCACCGGGCAGCACGAAGCTGCCAACCATGTTGGCGACGGGGTGATCGATGCTGTCCTGATAGGCAAGCCCGCGCACGAACGCCATCGAGCGCGTGTATTTGTAGCATTGCGCGCGGCCGATCAGTCGCTCGAACGGCGCCGGCGGGTGCAGATAGTCGAGCCGCATGTCGATGGTGGCAATCGGCATCGACTGGCGCAGCCCGGTGACCACCGCAATGCCGGCGGTCGAATCCATCAGCGCGAAGATCGCGCCATTGGCGATGACGCCGCTGTCGGGATAGGCGACGAGGTCGGGCGAATAGGCCATTTCGAGTTCGACCCAGCCGTCGTCGATGCCACGGAAGCTGATGCCGAGCGCCTTCATGTGCGGCACATGGTCGAGCGCGCGGCCCATCATGCTGGTGCGGCCCAACATGCCGGTGAGGATTTCTTCAGCCATGCGCGAGTTCGCCGATGCGTGCGATCATTGAGGCCAGTCCCTGCGTGCGGTTCGACGAAAGGTGCTTCGCCAGCCCGAGCTGGTCAAGCCGCGTGCGGATATCGGCAACATTGACGGCCGCCGCCGGCCGGTCCTGCACCAGCAGCAGCACCAGCGCCACCAGCCCCTTGACGATCGCAGCGTCGCTGTCCGCCAGGAAGTGCAAGGTGTCGCCGTGCCTTGTCGGATAAAGCCAGACCTGGCTGGCGCAGCCGCGGACGCGGGTGGCATCGGTCTTGAGCGCGTCGGGCATGGGCTCGAGCGTCCGGCCAAGCTCGATGAGCAGGCGGTAGCGGTCGTCCCAATGGTCGAAGGCTTCGAATTCGGCCTCGACATCATCGAAGGTGGTGGGGGTTGCCATGCCGCATCCGGTGCGGCATGGCAGCGCCAAGGTCAAGTCGTGTGCAGT
>CALMPZ010000559.1 GCA_937871645.1 uncultured Polymorphobacter sp. | reverse complement strand
CAGCCGCAGCCCGACGATGCAGCCGATCAGCCCGGTCAGCAGCAGCAGGCGTGGCAGGCTGGCGGCTTCGTGATAGACCAGAATCCCGACGATTGCGGTGCCCGCCGCGCCGATTCCCGCCCACACCGCATAGGCGGTGCCCATCGGGATCGACCGCGAGGCGACTTCAAGCAAACCCATGCTCAGGGTGACCGAGACCAGAAACGCCAGCACCCACGGCCAGTTGCGGAAGCCATCAACATGGCGCAACGACGTGGTGAAGCCGACTTCGAACAGCCCGCCGGCGATGAGCAGCAGCCACGCCATCAACGTGCCACGTCGTCCAGCGCATCACCGTCGAGGCGGTAGACCGTCCACTCGTCCATCGCCGTGGCGCCCAGCGCCTTGTAGAATCCGATCGACGGGGTATTCCAGTCGAGCACCCACCAGTCGAAGCGCTTGTAGCCGCGCGCCACCGCCAGCGCGGCAATCGCCTTGAGCAACGCCGTGCCGGCGCCCGAGCCGCGCGCGTCAGGATTAACGTACAAATCATCGAGCCAGAACCCCGGCTTGCCGGTCCAGGTCGAAAAGGTCTTGAAGAAGATCGCAAAGCCTTGGGCAACGCCGTCGATTTCGGCGATCAGCGCCTCGACCAGCGGCTGCGGCCCGAACAGCCCCTCATGGATATCGGCCTCGGTCGCGGTCACCGCGTCGGGCTCGCGCTCATAGGTCGCCAGATCCTTGGCGAATTGCAGGATCTGCGGCACGTCGGCCGGCGTTGCATCGCGGATGTTCAGTGTCATTTTTCCCCCTTGGCGCGCGGATTCTGGGGGGCGCTCACTGCGCTGCCTGTAGCTCCGCCGCCGCTTTGGCTGCTTCGATTTCGGCAGCCTTTTTTTCGACCAGCTGCACGATGTGATTGACCATCGCGGGTTCGTCGATGTGGTGGCTGGTGACGCCCGACAGATAGACCATGTGCTTGCCGTTGCCGCCACCGGTGATGCCGATATCGGTTTCGCGTGCCTCGCCGGGCCCGTTGACGACGCAGCCGAGCACGCTCAGCGACAATTCGGTGGTCACATGCGCCAGTGCCGATTCTAACCGTTCGACGGTTTTGACGACGTCAAAGCCCTGCCGCGCACAGCTCGGACAACTCACCACCCGCACACCGCGCGCGCGGATACCGAGCGACTTCAGGATATGATAGCCGACCTTGACCTCTTCGACCGGGTCAGCGCTGAGCGACACGCGGATGGTGTCGCCGATGCCGCCCCACAGCAGCATCCCCAGCCCGATCGACGATTTGACCGTGCCGCCCTGCAGCCCGCCGGCTTCGGTGATGCCGAGGTGCAGCGGATAATCGCAAACTTCCGAAAGCCCCTGATACGCTGCGACCGCGAGGAACACGTCGGAGGCCTTTACGCTGACCTTGAATTCGTGGAAATCCTCGTCCTGGAGCATTTTCATATGCTCGAGCGCGCTTTCGACCAGCGCATCGGGGCAGGGTTCGCCGTATTTTTCGAGCAGATGCTTTTCCAAGGAACCGGCGTTGACGCCGATGCGCATCGAACAGCCATTGGCCTTTGCGGCGCGCACGACTTCGCGGACGCGTTCCTGGCTGCCGATGTTGCCGGGGTTGATGCGCAGGCAGGCGGCGCCGGCATCGGCGGCTTCGAGCGCGCGCTTGTAGTGGAAGTGAATGTCGGCAACGATCGGCACCGCGCTGGCGCGGACGATTTCGCCCATCGCCGCGGTCGATTCCTTGTCGGGGCACGAGACGCGGACGATGTCGGCGCCGACTTCGACGCATTGGCGGATCTGCTCGATCGTCGCCTTGGCGTCTTCGGTGGACGTGTTGGTCATCGTCTGCACGGCAATCGGCGCGCCACCGCCGACGGGCACCTTGCCGACCATGATCTGCCGCGACGGGCGGCGGATGATATCGCGCCAGGGGCGAACGCTCATGGTTTTAGCCCTTGGCCCCGACGAGGATGGTCACCGCACGGCGGTTCTTTGCCCAGGCGTCTTCGCCACTGCCGTCAACGGCGGGACGTTCCTTGCCGTAGCTGATCGTGGTGATGCGCGAGGCGTCGACGCCTTGCGCCGCGAGAAAGTTCTTTGCGGCGTTGGCACGGCGATCGCCAAGCGCGAGGTTGTATTCGCGCGTGCCGCGGTCATCGGTATGGCCTTCGATGGTCACGGTGATGTTGGGGTAGCGCGCCAGCCATTCGGCCTGCTTGCCGAGGATGGTGCGCGACGGATCATCGAGCTCATAGCTGTCGTAACCGAAATACACGGTGTCGCTGCCGGCTTGCGCGACGAAATCGGCGGTGCTGCCGGGGATGCTGGTCGATTGCACGCCCGCCGGCGGCGGCACTTGCGCTGGCCCGCCGGTGGTCGGCGGCACCACGGGCTCGCTGGCGGGTGGCGGCGGTGGCGGCAAGTCCTTCTTCTTCGTCGAACAAGCGCCGACGCCGATCAGCGCGGCCACGAGTGACACTTGCAGGACCTTGCTCGTCATCGACCGATTCAACATGGGCAACCACCTTTCCACAATAAACGCACCCTATCCTGTCCGCCTGTAACGCGCAAAGCCCTTGGCGGTCGCATCACGGCAAAAGCGGCGACCAGGCCGGATCCGACGCATCGAGCGGCGTCTTGAGCTTGCGCTCGTTCTGGCCCGACAGATCGACCGTCCACAATGCCGTCGCGCCGCCGCTTTGCGCGGTACGGAAGAACATGATGACGCGGCCGTTGGGTGCCCAGGTCGGACCTTCATCCTGCCAGCTCGACGTCAGCAGCCGTTCGCCGCTGCCGTCGGTCTTCATGATGCCGATGCGGAACTGACCGCCGCCGATCTTGGTGAAGGCGATGGTATCGCCGCGCGGGCTCCACACCGGCGTGCCGTAACGGCCCTCGCCGAAGCTGATGCGCTGTTGGCCGCTGCCATCGGCGTTCATCACGTAAAGTTGCTGCGTACCGCCGCGGTCGCTTTCGAAAACGATCTTGCTGCCATCGGGCGACGGGCTCGGTGCGGTATCGATACCCGGGGCGCTGGTCAGCCGCGTGACTTTCCGGCTGGCGAGGTCGATGCGGTAGACATCGGTATTGCCGCCGACGCTCATCGAAAACACCATGCTGCCGCCGCCGGGCATGAAGCGCGGCGCGAAAGTCATGCTGGGGAAGTCACCGCTCGCCGGGCGCAGCGCCGTCTGCACACCGCTGCCCAGCGTGTAGAGCCAGATGCGCGGGCGGTTGTCGGCGTAGGACATATAGGTGATCGTCTGGTCATCGGGCGCAAAGCGCGGCGTCAGTACCAGATTCTGGCCGTTGGTCAGGAAGCGATGGTTGGCGCCGTCCTGGTCCATCAGTGCCAGCCGCTTGATGCGCCTGGTGCGCGCGCCGGTTTCGCTGACATAGACGATTCGCGTATCGAAATAGCCGGTTTCGCCGGTCAGCCGCGAATAGACGAGGTCGGCGCATTTGTGCGCCGCACGCCGCCAGCCGGCGGCAGTGGTGACAAAGCCCTGCCGCGCCAGCTCTTCCGACGTGAACACGTCATAGGCGTAGCAGGCGACGGTGATGTTGCCGTCGGGGTTGACGCTGACCGCGCCGGTGACCAGCGCCTGCGCCGCGAGCGTCCGCCACGCGCCGAAATTGGGCTTGGTGACATCGGCGTAGCCGACATTGGTGGTGAACGCGGCCGGATCGAGCGGCTTGAACAAGCCCGAGCTGCCGAGGTCGGCCGCGATAACCGCCGCCACCTGCCGCCCGAGGTCGCCCGTCGAGCCGGCCGCTGTCGGCGCGGGCGCCGGGGTCGCGAACGCCGGCACCGCGATTGGCATCGGCGCGGCAATGCCGCTGTTGATATCGACGCGCAGCACCGCGGCGGCAGGCACGGCGACGAGCGCCAAAAGCGCGGCGGCAACAAAATTGCGCATCTGTCTTCCCAACTTCATGGCCCTACATCCCGACCTGTCCGGGCCACGCAACCGGCAATGCGGCAGCGCGCCGGATTGCAGCGGCGACTTGCAGTCGGGACAATGCCCCGCCGGGGCTTTGAAAGTCGAGGCCTATTCGGGACCGGCGCGGCTTAGGCGAGTTCGCCGACCAACCAGTTCTTCAGCTGCGACTTCGGCGCGGCGCCAACCTTGGTTGCCGCGGGGGTGCCGTTCTTGAACAGGATCATCGTCGGAATGCCGCGCACGCCGTAGCGCGTCGGGGCGTCGGGGTTTTCGTCGATGTTGAGCTTGACGATTTCGACGTCGCCACCGAGTTCGACGGCGAGTTCCTCGAGCGCCGGGCCGATCTGCCGGCACGGGCCGCACCATTCGGCCCAGAAATCGACGAGCACCGGCTTGCCCGAGGCAATGACATCGGCGTGGAACGAGGCATCGGTGACGTGCTTGGCGGCCATGATGGCGTCTCCTGAAGGACTATGCAGCAAAGTTAGGCGCGGCGGGCCGGGCAATCAATGGGGAGTCGGCAATAGGCTTTCTTCGCCGTGGCCAATGCAAAGGCGCAGCGTGGCGGCCTCAGCCGACGACCGCCGCCGGCGCATGGGCGGCGAGCAGCGCTGCGGGCAGCTCGATCAGCGTCGCGTCATGCGTGAACAACAGCGCCGCGGTGATGCGTCGGTCGGGGAATATCTTGGCCAACGCCGCCGCATAGGCCGCCATCTGGCGCAGATGATAGCGCTCGACCGCGTCGGCATCGCGCGGCACGCGGCTGCCGGTCTTGAAGTCGACAATCTGGATGACATCTTCGGTAATCAGCAGGCGGTCGACCTTGCCGGCGATGACGATATCGCCGACGACCGCGGCAATCGG
>CALMPZ010000558.1 GCA_937871645.1 uncultured Polymorphobacter sp. | reverse complement strand
ACGACGTCGCCGCCAGATCGAGCGTCAGCGACTTGATCGCCGGATAGAATTTGAACTCGCCCTTCTGGTCCCAGTCGGCAATGCCGCGCGCGATGCCGTCGTTCAATGCGCCGAGATAGTGCTGCATCGGTTCGGGCTTGAACGCCACCGAAAGCGTCTTGCGGTCGGCGCGGTGATGATCGAAATCCATCAGCATCAGTCCGCGCGGGAAGACGCGCTCCAGAATCGGATCCCAACCGAGCTTCGACGAGAAGTTCTTGTCCTTGTCGAACATCACCAGTTCGTTGGCGTCGGCGCCGACCAGCGCGACACTCCAGCCGCCGAAGTTGTTGACGCGGTAGACCGGGCCGTACTTTTCGACATTCTCGGTCACGCCCTTGAGCGGATCCTTGAGGAACTTGAGCGTGCGCAGCAGCGGGAAGGGGTGCGGCTCGGTGCCCGGAATCGCCGCAAGATCCTTGAGCTTGGGCTCGTAAAGGTCCTTGGCGTTGGGCGTGAAGGCTTTGGGCGGGACGGGGGCGTTCATGGCGCGAAGTCTCCAAAAAATACGGAGCCTAGTTACGTATTACTACCTAATGTTGCAATGCCCCGCGACAGCCGGCCGCAAGCCTGTAGCACTGGCCGGTCAATCGTCCACACCTGTCGGCGCAACACCTTCGGCGCGGCCGCGTTCGCCGCCATCGGCATGGCCGACGGGGTCGATGTGGATGAGGATTTCGGACCCCGGAAATTCCGCCGCGACACTGGCTTCGACGGCATCGACGACATCGTGCGCCGCCAGCACGGTCATTTCGCGCGGCAGCCAGATGTGGAACTGAATGAAGTCGTTGCTGCCGCTGCTGCGCGTCCGCAAATCATGGACGCCGTAAACCTGCGGATGGTTGCTGGCGACGCGCACCAGCTGCTCGCGCTTTTCGGGCGGCCATTCGCGGTCCATCAGCATGTCGATGGCGTGGCGCGCCGCGCTATACGCGCCCCACGCCAGATAGATGGCAATCCCCAGCCCGAACGCCGCATCGGCGCCGTGCAGGCCCAGCACGACATCGAGCATCAGCGCAACGATGACCGACAGGTTGAGCAGCAAATCCGACTGGTAATGCAGTTGGTCGGTGCCGATCGCGATCGACCCCGTCACGCGCACGACATGGCGCTGATACATCACCAGCGCCAGCGTCAGCGCCAGCGCCACCACCGACACGCCGATGCCGAGATCGGCGCGCGTCGGCACGTCGGGATTGCCGAACTGCTGGATGGCGCGCCAGGCAATGCCGACTGCAGAACCCATGATCAGCAGCGTCTGCATCAGCGCGGCAATCGCCTCGGCCTTGCCATGGCCGAAGCGGTGTTCGGCGTCCGCCGGCTGTGCGGCCAAGCCGACCGCGAACAGCGTCACCAGCGATGCCATCAGGTCGAGCGTCGTGTCGGCAGCCGAACCCAGCATCGACACCGAACCCGTCGCCCATGCCGCCCAGACTTTCAGCCCGAGCAGCGCCACGGCAACGCTGACCGAGGCGAAGGCGGCGCGGCGGTTGAGCTTGCCCGCCAGCGTCATGCGCTATGCCTCATGGAAACAACAGGCTGGCAGCCCAGCCGCCGTCGGACCGCATGTAACGCGTCCGGTCATGGTGACGGAAATCGCGGGCTTCCCAGAACTCGATGGCACTCGGCACGATGCGGAACCCCGACCAGCGCGGCGGCCGCGGCACGTCGCCGCCTTCAAAGCGTGTCGACGCCGCCGCAAAGCGTTCGTCGAATGTCGCGCGCGCTGCCATTGGCCGCGACTGGTCCGACGCCCAGGCCCCAAGCTGCGAGTCGCGCGGGCGGGTGGCGAAATAGGCGTCGGCCTCGGCGGTGCTCACCGCTTCGGCGCGGCCTTCGACGCGCACCTGGCGGCCACGCGACTTCCAGTGGAAATCGAGCCCGACCAGCGGGTTGGCGGCAATGTCGTTGCCCTTGTGGCTGTCGAGGTTGGTGTAGAAGACAAAGCCGCGCTCATCCCAAGCCTTGAGCAGCACGACGCGGACGCTGGGCTGGCCGGTCGGGTTGACGGTGGCGAGTGCCATGGCGTGCGCGTCGCTCGGCTCGCTCTCCCAGGCGGCGGCATACCAGTCGGCGAAAAGGGCGAAGGGATCATTGCTCATGGCACCTGTTTAGCGCCCGCAACGCCTTGCGGCAATTGCACATGCCGGTCTTTACACCGGCGCACTGTGACCCCACATGACTACGCTGTTGCAATGGTGCAACACTGGACAATGAACTGCCCTTGTGGTGAGCGGAGAGCATGAGCGACCCTTACGCAATTCTTGGTGTGACGCGGGCTGCTACCGCGGCCGAAATCACAAAGGCCTATCGCAAGCTCGCGAAGGAAAACCCCCCCGACAAGAATGCCGACAACCCCAAGGCGCTTGAAAAGTTCAAGGCGGCGTCGTCGGCCTATGCGCTGCTGT
>CALMPZ010000557.1 GCA_937871645.1 uncultured Polymorphobacter sp. | reverse complement strand
AGCAGGTGCAGCATGAAATGCGGCGTCATGCCTTAAAGGGGCTTGCGTGTTTCTTTCGCACTGCACAATATGCTTGCAACAACCCCGGGGGTATTGATTGCCGCAGCCATTGGCCTTTGACGAAATGTTCGGCTTCGACGCCGCCGAACTCGCTGCAGCACGGACGGTGCGTCCGGCCTATCAGCCGCTGCGTCACTGGCTCGAAGGTAGCCCACGCGAACTCATGGAAACCCGCCGGCGGCAGGCCGAGCTGTTCTTCCGCCGCATCGGCATCACCTTCGCGGTCTACGGCGATCCCGATGCTGCCGAGCGGCTGATCCCGTTCGATATCGTGCCGCGGATTCTGGCGCGCGAAGAATGGACCGCGCTCGAAGCCGGCCTTAAGCAGCGCGTCGGCGCGCTCAACGCCTTCCTCGCCGACATCTACGGCAAGCAGGAAATCCTGCGCGCCGGTATCGTGCCGTCCGAGCTGGTGCTGCTCAATCCGGCATTCGCGATGAGCCAGATCGGCAAGCGCCCGGTCGGCGACATCTGGGTGCAGATCGCCGGCATCGACCTGGTGCGCACCGATGCCAACCAGTTCTTCGTGCTGGAGGACAATGCCCGCACCCCGTCGGGGGTGTCGTACATGCTCGAAAACCGCGAGGTGATGCTCAAGCTGGTGCCCGAGCTGTTCGCCAACCTGCACGTCGCGCCGGTCGAGGCCTACCCCGAAAAGCTGCTCGAAACGCTGCACTCGGTGGCGCCGCCGGGCGTCGGCGGTGAGCCCAACGCCGTTCTGCTGACGCCGGGCCAGCACAACAGTGCGTTTTACGAACACAGCTTCCTCGCCGACAAGCTCGGCATCGAACTCGTCGAGGGCAATGACCTGTTCGTGCGCGACGACGTCGTCTACATGCGCACCACCGAAGGGCCGCAGCGCGTCGATGTCATCTACCGGCGGCTTGATGATGATTTCCTCGACCCGCTGGCGTTCAATCCGGCGTCGATGCTCGGCGTGCCGGGGCTGATGAGCGCCTATGCCGCCGGCAATGTGACGCTCGCCAATGCGGTCGGCACCGGTGTCGCCGATGACAAGGCGATCTACAGCTACATGCCCGAAATCGTGAAATTCTACACCGGCGAGGAACCGCTGCTGGCGAACGTCCCGACGCACCGCTGCCGCGAACCCGAAGCGCTCGCCTATGTGCTCGACCATCTGCCCGAACTGGTGGTCAAGGAAGTCGATGGCTCGGGCGGCTACGGCATGCTGGTGGGCCCGCACGCACCGCGCGCGACGATCGAGGCGTTCGCCGCGAAACTGCGCGCCGCCCCCGAAAAGTTCATCGCCCAGCCGACGCTGGCGCTGTCGACCTGCCCGACATTGTGCGACAGCGGCGTCGCGCCGCGCCATGTCGACCTGCGGCCGTTCGTGCTGAGCGGCACCAACGGCGTGCAGATCGTCCCCGGCGGCCTGACGCGCGTGGCGCTCGAATCCGGCTCGCTGGTCGTCAACAGCAGTCAGGGTGGCGGCACCAAGGATACATGGGTGCTCGATGACTGATCGGGTGCTCTGATGCTGTCACGGACCGCAGGCAGTCTTTACTGGGTCGGGCGCTATCTCGAGCGTGCCGAATATCTGACGCGGCTGATCGAGGCGACGTTGCGGCTGGCGGCGCTGCCGTCGAGCTATGGCGGCGCCGGCAACGCCTGGGACAGCGCGCTCGCGGCGGCGTGGATGAAGCCGCTGCACGAAGAGCTCGGCCGCGCCGGTGACGAGGCCGGCGTCAGCGCCTTCCTGACCGTCGACAGCGAAAACCCCAGTTCGATCCGCGTCTGCCTCGAACGCGCCCGCGCCAACGCCCGCAGCGTCCGCACCGCACTGACGCTCGAGGCGTGGGAGGCGATCAACGGCGCCTGGCTCGATGTCCAGAAATTCGGGACGCGCCTCGAAAGCCGTGAGCAGCTGGTCCAACTGCTCGACACCGTCAAGGTCGCGATGCTGGTGTTCGACGGCGCCGCGCACCGGACGATGCTGCGCGGCGATGCCTATTGGTTCATCCAGCTGGGCGCGGCGATCGAACGCGCCGACAACACCGCGCGGCTGCTCGACGTGAAATATCATTTGCTGCTGCCGCACGGCGAAAGCGTCGGCGGCGGGCTCGACTATTTCCAGTGGACGACGATTTTGCGCACCGTGTCGGCGCTTACCGCGTATCGCTGGGTCTACCGCGACGCGGTGCAGCCGCTCAAGGTCGCCGACCTGCTGATCCTCAACACGCAGATCCCGCGGAGCCTGACGAGCTGCTATCAGGAAATCCTGCGCCGGCTCGATCAGCTCGCCGCCGGCCACGGCCGCCGCGGTCCCGCGCACCGGCTCGCGGCGCATGGGTTGGGGCAGCTTGAAGGCGCCAGCATCGACCGCATCTTCTCGGGCGGGCTGCACGAATTCCTCGGTAATTTCATCAGCGAAAACAACCGCCTCGGCAACGCCATCGCCGAACAATATCTCTTTTAGGTAGACCCATGCGCATCCGCATCGACTATACGACGCGCTACGACTATGCGCTGCCCGCCAGCCATGTCGTCCAGTTGCTGCGCGTCCAGCCGCGCGCCACCGAGGACCAGCACATCCTGTCATGGCGGCTCGAAGTCGATGCCGATGGCAGCCTGCGCTCGGGGTTCGACGTTTACGGCAACATCACGCACATCTTCTACGCCGAGCGCGCACTCGATTCCTTGACGTTGCGCGTTACGGGCGAAGTCTCGACATTCGAAAACCACGGCGTCGTGCGCGGCAGTATCGAACCGATGCAGCCGTTGCTGTACCGCCGCACGACGCCGCTGAGCACGCCCGACGCCGCGCTGCGCGGCTTCGCCGCCGAACACCGCCGCGACGATACTTTGTCGACCTTGCACGCGCTGCTCACCGGCATCCACGGCGCGATGACGTTCGACGCCGAAGCCACCGGCACCGGCACCGATGCGGTGACGGCGTTCGGAATGAAGCGCGGCGTGTGCCAGGATTTCAGCCACATCTTCCTTGCCTGCGCACGGCATCTGGAAATTCCGGCGCGCTATGTCTCGGGGCATTTCGTGCAAGCCGACAGCAGCGTCATCGAACCCGCCGGCCACGCCTGGGTCGAAGCCTGGGACGACACGCTCGGCTGGGTCGGCTTCGACCCGACCAACGGCATTTCGGTGACCGAAGCCTACGTCCGCGTCGCCGTCGGGCACGACTATATCGCGGCCGCGCCGGTGCGCGGCGCGCGGCGCGGCGGCGGTGACGAAACGATGGCAGTGTCGGTCAGCGCGATTGACCTGACCTCCGTCCAGTCGCAAAGCCAGTCGCAATGAAGCGGTTGTGACCACACCGCAGCACGGCCAGCGCGCACCGCACAACAACGACAAGACTGACGGGGATATTCAAACCATGACCTATTGTGTCGGCATGCTGGTCGCCGAAGGCCTGGTGATGATGGCCGATACGCGCACCAACGCCGGGGTCGACAATATCTCGACCTATCGCAAGCTGCGCATCATGGACACCGCGCCCGACCGCGTCATGGTGATCTCCAGCGCCGGCAACCTGTCGGTGACGCAGGCGACGGTCAACCGCGTGCTCGAAGGCCGGCTGATCCCCGGCGATGACACCGAAGCCCGCGAAACGCTCGATACCGTGCCTAGCCTGTTCCGCGCCGCCCAGCTGATCGGCGAGGCATTGCGCGAATCGAAAAAGGCCATCGACGCCGGCATGGCCGACAAGGAAGTCGCCACCGACGTGTCGCTGCTGTTCGGCGGCAGCATCGGCGGCCGCAAGCCGCGACTGTTCCTGATCTACGGCGAAGGCAATTTCATCGAATGCCAGCCCGACACGCCGTACCTGCAGATCGGCGAACGCAAATACGGCAAGCCCATCCTCGACCGCATGATCCGCTTCGATACGCCACTCGCCGAAGCCGTCAAGGTGGCGCTGATCTCGTTCTCCTCGACAATGCGCTCGAACCTCGCCGTCGGGCTGCCGATCGACCTCGTCACCGTGCGCAGCGGCGTCTCGGCGCCCGAACTCGACCACCGCATCACCGGCGAAGACGCCTACTACCGCGAACTCAACGAGCGCTGGTCAAGCGCATTACGCGCCGCCGCCGCAGCGATTCCGCTGCCGCCGTATGGCGAAGATCCGATGCAGGGGTCGCTGGTTTAGAAGGGCCTCCGGCGGGCAGGGGTGACCCCTGCACCCATAAATTTGGCGCGAGTCATTCCCGCGCAGGCGGGAATCCACGTGCAGCGCCGGCGCCAAGATGGATTCCCGCCTGCGCGGGAATGACTTGGCTTTCTTCAAGTGGGTGCAGGCCTCAGGCCTGCCCGCCGGAGGCTCTTCCCCGCCACCACAACACCGTCACCAGCCCCAGCCCGGCAGCGGCAAACCCCGCCATCGCCATATAACCACGCACGCCCCATCCCGCCTCATACAGTTCGCCGCTGGCATAACTGGCCAGCGCCTGCGCGGGGGCGGTGGCGAGCGCCATGAACATCATTTGCGCGGTCGGGGTGCGCTGGTGGCCCCACATCGACTGGATGCCGCGCATGGCGCCGAGGAAGGTCAGCGCGAAGCTGGCGGCGTGGAGGAGTTGCAACAGCGCCAGCAGCGGGATGCCGGGGTCTTGCGCCATGAGTGTCCAGCGCAGCAGCGCGCCGATGCCGCCGGCGATCATCAGCGTTGCCGGGCGGTAGCGTTCGAGCCAGGTGGCGAAGACCATCAACAGGCCGGCTTCGGCGATGACGCCGAGGGCGAACAGCCAGCCGGCCATCGCCGACGACATGCCGGTGGCGGCGATCCACAGCTTGGTGCCGAAGATGTAGTAATATTGGTGCGCGGCTTGAATCAGCCCGCAGCCGAAGATCAGCAGCGCGAAGTCGGGGACGCGCAGCATGGCGAGGCCACTTGAAAGCCGGGCGCTGTAGTTGACGCCCACCGCGCGGCGCACCGGCTCGGCCGGGAGTGCCGTGGTGGCGGCGATCAGCCCCCAGATGGTCAGCGCCAGCCACACCCAGACGGCCCAGTTGCCGAAGCGGTCGATGAGGATGCCGACGCCGATGTTGCCGGCGACGAAGGCCAGGCTGGCGAGGCCGCGTGCGACGCCGTAGCGCGGGCAGGTGCTGGCGTTGGTGAGGCGCAGTAGCGCCGCCTCCAGAAACGCGATGATGCCCCAGAAGCTGATCTCGAGCCCGAACGCCAGTGCGAACGAGATACCGAACGCCGGCCCCATGCCGAGTGCCAGCAGCCCGGCCATGGTGAGCGCGGCGAGCAGCAGCAGCGGTGCGCGGCGGTCGCGGCGGCCCTCGGCCCAGGCGCTGGTCAGCGGGCCGACGAAAATGCGCCCGATGCCGGCCCAGGCGATGGCGAGGCCGAGCTGGCCGCCGGTGAAGCCGCGCGCGTCGATCAGCCAGACCGGGAACCATTGCAGGAACGCCCCGAACGCCGCGTAGAACAGGCAGGCGACCAGCGTGA
>CALMPZ010000556.1 GCA_937871645.1 uncultured Polymorphobacter sp. | reverse complement strand
TGATGACGATCATCGACTGGAAGCGGTTGCCGCTATCGGGTTTGACGATGGTGACCGGCGAATTCAGGTCGAACACCGCGAAGCTGTACGGCGTGTCGCGGTTCATGCGGATGACGGTCTGCTTGTCGACCGCCGGTGCATCACGGTCATGGCAGAATTTGGCGAAGCAGCCGCGATCGACATAGCTTTTGAAATAATGGTCGGTTTCGGCGCGGTTGAAATTGTCGATGTTCACCGGTTCGGCGGCGAGCAGCGGCGCTGCGGCCACGCCCGCAAGTACCAATGCCACTGTATGTTTGATCGTCGTGCGCATATTTTTTCTCCCCATTTTTGCCGCTCCCGGCGATACGCCAGCTAGCAAGCCGGATTGCGGGCGATTGTACGACACGTTACATTGTGCCGATGAATGTCGGCTTGATCAGCTCGGCGGAGCGCGCGGCCGCAGGGGCGACGCTATTGGCCGACCCCAAGGTGCAGGGCTTTCCGCCCGCACAGCTCGCGCTGATATTGGCGGCATGCCAGTGGCGCCGCATTCCCGCCGGCGCACGGCTGTTTTCGGCGGGCGATGAAACGAGCAGCGTGCAGGCCGTTGCAGCGGGATATGTCGCGTTCGAATCGAGTCTTGCCATACCCGACTTGCCGCTGGTCAACTTTCTGGCGCCGCCGTTCTGGTTCCTTGGCCGGCCGCATGTGCATGGCCGCATCCGGATGAATACCGCCACCGCGCGCACGCCGCTGTTGATCGCGCAATTGTCGCAGGCGCGGTTCGATGCGCTCGCTGTGGAACAACCGGCGATCCAGGATTTCAAGGCCTGGGTGACGGGCGCCTTGTTCTGGGAAGTGCTGGAGGCGCTGACCGATGCGCTGATTCCCAACAACCGCCACCGTGTGGTGTCGACGCTGTTGCGCGTCGCCGCCTGCAAGCACGGCGGTGATGCTCCTGTGTCGCTGCCAATCACCCAGGCGGAGCTCGCGGCGATCACGAATTTGTCGCGGCAAACCTGCGGCGCATT
>CALMPZ010000555.1 GCA_937871645.1 uncultured Polymorphobacter sp. | reverse complement strand
CGATCACGCCAAGATCAACGTCAACGGCGGCGCTACCGCACTCGGCCACCCGATCGGCGCCAGCGGCGCGCGCATCATGGCCACGCTGATTTCGGCGCTGCAAACGCGCGGCCTCAAGCGCGGCGTGGCGAGCCTGTGCATCGGTGGCGGTGAAGCCACAGCGGTCGCGATCGAGTTGGTTTAAGGCCGACGAAAGAGCCTCCGGCGGGCAGGCCGCAGGCCTGCACCATAGGTTTGGGTCGGTGCTACCGGGACATACGTGGGTCGATGTTGCGCGGCCGCAAACTAATGGGTGCAGGACTCAGGCCTGCCCGCCGGAGGCTCTTCTCTGGCCTAGGCTCTTAAACCCGCCGCGCCGCAGCTATCGCCGTCCGGCACCCGGCGCGGATGATCGCGCTCAGCAGCGGATAGCCCGGCGTGCTTTCGGCGCCGTGCGCCAGCGCCGTGTCGCGGTGTTCGACTTCTTCGGCCTGGAACTCGGTGATGGCGGCTTCGAGTTCGGGTTCGCTGCCGGCCAGCGCGTCGCGTTGTGCCTGATAGTGGCGATCAATTTCGGTTTCGACGGCGACGGTGCAGGCCATGGCGGCGCGCGGGCCGAGCAATGCCGTGGCGGCGCCGAGCGCGAAGCCGGCGACGTTCCAGAATGGCTGGAGCGCGGTCGGGCGGACGCGGCGTTTGACGAGTTCGGCATCGAACCAGTCGAGGTGGCGTTGTTCCTGCTGCTGCATGCGGGCGATTTCGGCGGCGGCGGGGTGGCGGTTGCCGAGCACGGCGAGCTGGCCGGCGTAGATGCGCGAGGCGCCGAATTCACCGGCGTGGTCGACGCGCAGCATCGACGCCACGCTATCGCGCCGGTCGCCCGGCAAGTGGTTCAGCGCGGTTTCCGTAGCAGCCACAATGCGCCTCCGCCGATAAGTCCCGAGAGGATGGCGTTGTACCCGGCAAGCGAGATGCCGAACAGCGTCCATTGTGCCGCATCGCAGCGGATCAGCGGTGTTGCCATGATGCTGCCCAGCACTTCCGACGTGCTACCGGTAATCGGCGCGGCGGTGCAGGTCGTCACGCCTTCCCACCAATGGTATTCGACGCCGGCATGGAACACCCCGATGGCGCCACTGACCAGTACGGCAATCGCGGCGAGCGCGGTCAGTGCGCGGTTCGAGCCGAGTGCCCAGGCGAGCAGGCCGAGCGCGATGGCGGCAAGGTGCGGCCAGCGCTGCCAGTAGCACATTTCACACGGGAACAGCCCGCCGACGAACTGCGACAGCAGCGCCCCGCCCAGTAGTGCCGCCGATCCGGCGAGCACCAGCGCGTTGGCGCGCGCTTCAGACCGCATAGTGCACGACAACAAAGCCGCCGACGAGCAAGCCAGTGAAAATCAGCGCGAGCTTGTTGAAATGGTCATCGATGAGCTGGCGGGCGAGATCGCCGTAGGCGCGCATCAGGAACGCCACCAGGAAGAACCGGCCGCCGCGCCCGGCAATCGACGCAAGTACCATCACCGGGATCGACATGCCGACGCTGCCGGCGGCAATCGTTGCGACCTTGTACGGAATCGGCAGAAACGCGAACGCCAGCATCAGCCAGCCGCCGTATTGATGGACCATTTCGGTGAAGCGCGCGAACGTCGCTTCATAGCCGTAGAATTGCAGCAGCGGTGCGCCGATGGTCTTGTACAGCACCGCGCCGATCAGATAGCCGAGCAGCGCGCCGAGCACCGAAGTCACCGTTGCCACCGTGGCATAGCGCATCGATTTCTTGGGTTCCGCCAGATACATCGGGATCAGCATCACATCGGGCGGCACCGGGAAGAAGCTCGAATCAGCGAACGAAATGAACGCCAGCCAGCGCTCGGCAGTCGGCCGGCCGGCGCGTTCAAGGGTCCAGTCATAAACTTTGCGCAGCACTTGCTTCACCCGCTTCGAGGAACGATTGCGCCACTAACACAGGCAGGCAGCGCGTCAAACAGCCGCACCGCGCCTACTTTGTCGCAGCGGCAATCACCGGCGCCGGCGGCACATAGTTCGGGTTGAACCGTTCGAGCAGGTTGATGGCATAGTAAAGCTGGAAATCCGTGACACCGCGCTTTTTCAGCGCCTCGGCGGTTTCGGCAAAGCGCGGATCGGCCTTCATGTCGGCCTCGATGTATTTGTCGTCGGTCTTGATCTCGTTGATCAGATGGCGCTGCAAATCGGCTTCGCGCAAGCGCGGGCGCTCCTTGTAATTGGCATCGGTGAGCTGCGGCACGATGATGTCGGGCTCGATGCCGGCTTCCTGCACCGAACGGCCCGACGGCGTGAAATAGCGCCCGGTGGTCAACCGCAGCGCGGTTTCATCCGACAGCGGGATCAGCGTCTGCACCGAGCCCTTGCCGAAGCTGCGCATGCCGATGACCAGCCCGCGACGATGATCCTGCAGCGCGCCCGCGACGATTTCCGCCGCCGATGCCGAGCCTTCATCGACCAGGATGACAACCGGCTTGCCCTCGCTGAGATCGCCGCCGCGTGCGTAGTAACGCTGGATATCGGCCTTGGTGCGGCCGCGCTGCGAGACGATCTCGCCGCGGTCGAGGAACGCATCGGACACTTCGATGGCCTGGTCGAGCAGCCCGCCGGGGTTCGAGCGCAGATCGATGACGAAACCGACCAGCTTCGGCCCCAGCGTCTTTTCGATCGATTCGATCGCGTCGCGTACGGCAGGGCCGGTCTGCTTGTTGAACGTCGAAATGCGGATGACCCCGACATCGCCCTTGATTTCGAATTTGACCGGCTTGATCTGGATGACTTCGCGGGTCAGCGTGAAATCGATCGGCTTGGGCGCACCTTCACGCACCACGGTGATCTTGATCTTCGTGCCCGGCGTGCCGCGCATCTTGTCGACCGCCTCGTTGAGCGTCAGTCCGTACAGCAGCTCGCCGTCGATATGGGTGATATAGTCACCCGACTTGATGCCGGCACGTGCCGCGGGCGTATCGTCGGTGGGGGCCACGACCTTGACCGCGCCCTCTTCGGTGCTGACGGTCAGCCCGAGCCCGCCATACTCACCGTCGGTGGTCTGCCGCATGTTGGCAAAGTCGCGCGCATCGAGATAGCTCGAATGCGGATCGAGGCTGGCGAGCATGCCGTTGATCGCACCCTCGATGAGCTTCTTGTCGTCGGTCTTGTCGACATAATCGACGCGCACGCGCTCGAACACGTCCATCAACGCATCAAGCTGCTTGTAGGTGTCGCTCTCGGCCGCCGCACGCACCGCCGCCGACGCCGGAATCAGCGCCAGAATAGCGAGGGGAAGGGCAAAGCTCCACGGATTGCGCGACATTGTAACGGAACCTTACGACGGACTAGCTGAACGTCAGTATAACATGCGCAAGCGGCTGACTATGGCTTAAGAGCGTGCGGCGCGGGCAGGCGTGACGCGCTGCACCCAACTGAACAACAAATCGTCATCCCGGCGAAAGCCGGGACCCAGTCCT
>CALMPZ010000554.1 GCA_937871645.1 uncultured Polymorphobacter sp. | reverse complement strand
CCGACGACGATCAGCGATGCCGATTGGGCGGCGTTGAAGGCGCGTGCGGCGAAGGCGATTTCGGGCGGGGTGATGCCGGCGTATCGCGAATTGCTCGACTTTTACGTCAAGGATTACGCCCCCAAGTGCCGCAAGACCGTCGGCACCTCGGCGTTGCCCGGTGGCGGCGACTATTACAACTATCTGGTGCGCAGCTTCACCACCACCGACATGACCGCCGAGCAGGTGCATGCGCTGGGCTTGAGCGAAGTCGCGCGCATCAACGCCGAAATGGACGCGGTGACGGCGAAGTCGGGGTTCGCAGGTGACCGCAAGGCCTATATCGCGCACCTGCGCAGCGACCAGAAATATTATGCCAAGACGCCGCAGGAGCTGATGGAAAAGACCGCGCTGGTCGCCAAGACCATCGACGGCTGGATGCCCAAGCTGTTCGGCACGCTGCCGCGACTGCCCTACACCATCCGCGAGATTCCCGCCGCGACCGCCGAAGGCAACACCACCGCCTATTACAACGACGGCTCGTATCTGACCGGCACCCCGGGCGTTTATTTCGTCAACACCACGCACCTCGACCAGCGGCCGCTGTACGAAATTCCGGCGCTGACGGTGCATGAGGCGGTGCCCGGCCATCACCAGCAGATTTCGATCGCGCAGGAAGCGCCGCTGCCCGATTTCCGGCGCTACGCGACGTTCTTCACCGCGTTCGTCGAAGGCTGGGGGCTGTATTCGGAGCGGCTCGGTATCGAGATGGGGCTGTATGACACCCCCGAAAAGAACATGGGCCGGCTGAGCTACGAAGCCTGGCGCGCCAACCGCCTGGTGGTCGACACCGGCATCCACGCCAAGGGTTGGAGCCGCCAGCAGGCCGTCGACTACATGCTGGCCAACACGGCATTGTCGAAGGCCAACATCGACGCCGAGGTCAACCGCTACATCACCGGCCCGGGCCAGGCTTTGGCCTACAAGATCGGCGAGCTGACGATCCGCCGGCTGCGCACCAAGGCCGAAACCGAACTCGGCACGCGCTTCGATTTGCGCAAGTTCCACGACGCGGTGCTCGAAAACGGCGCGCTGCCGATGGATTTGCTCGAAGCGCATATCGACAGCTGGATCGCCGCGCAAAAGGCGCTGCCGGCGGCGGGGTGAGGCGCTGCGACAGCGGCTTCAGTTGACATTCAGCCACGCCGGGCAATGATGCGTTAATAAGGAGTAACATCATGCTGGGACGCATCATTACAGCCGCCGCCGGTGGCGCCATTGCCAAGCAGGTCGGCGGCGTTGCCGCCGGACCCGTCGGCATGGTCGCCGGTGCGGTGTTGCCGGGCGTGCTGCGCCGGCTGGGGCCGGTCGGCATGATTGCCGCGGCGGTCGGCGGCTATGCACTGACCAAGGTCATCGAAAAGCGCCGCGCGGCGGGGCCGACGGTTTAAGGGCGTGCCGCGCGGGCAGGCCTGAGGCCTGCACCCATTTGTTCCCTTTCGTCATCCCGGCGAAAGCTGGGTCCCGGCCTTCGCCGGGATGACGGTAGCTCTATTCAATCGGGTGCAGGCGTCACGCCTGCCCGCCGGAGGCCCTTGCTCTGCATTGACAACGACGCTGCCCGCCCGCAGGTGAAGCGCGCAATCAAAACCAAGGAACACCCTCATGTCCGGTCCGCGCATCGCCGCCATCGTCAGCCGTTTCGATTCACGCCTTGTCACGCTGCAGGGCCTGCTCGACAAGGCGCAGGCGCAATGGGCGGATGCGGGGAAGGATGCCGGCGCGCTGATCGACAGCAAGCTTGCCGATGACATGCTGCCGCTGGCCAACCAGATCCTGTTCACCTGCCAGCAGCCGAACCAGTTCCTCGACTGGGCGACCGGCGTTGTCGTGCCGGCCGAACTGCCGGCGACGATAGCCGATGGCGCGGCGCTGATCGCCGCGACGCGCGCACGGCTGAAGGCGTTCGACGGCAGCGACGCGCTGCTCAGCGGCGAGAAGGTCATCAGCCTGCCGGGCAACATGGGGATCAAGATCGACGGCGCCACCTATGTCGATGACTGGTTGGTGCCGAACTTCTATTTTCACTTTGTCACCGCCTATGCCATTTTGCGCCGCGAAGGCGTGGCGCTCGGCAAGATCGATTACATGGCGCATCTGGCGCCGCTGGTGCGCCCGCTCGCCGATTGACAACTTTGCGGCCGCATGGCCTCCTGAGCCAAACAAACTTGGCTCGAGGATAAACCCCATGCGCACATTCCCGATGATATTGGCGGCGTTGCTGATCGGCAGCGCCGCGGTTGCCGCGACCTCGCCCGAAAGCTGGTCGGGACTGGTCGAGGTCAACGCCCGCCGGCTCGATGCAGCGTTCTTGCTGCCCGGCGCAGATTTCCGGCCTTATACCAAGGTCATGCTCGACGAGCCGCAGGTGGCGTTTCGCAACAACTGGCTGCGCAGCGTCAACAGCGGCAGCGCATCGCGGGCCCGCACCCGAGTCACCGAGGCCGATGCCGAGCGCATCCTCGCCACCGTATCGACCAATACCACCGACATCTTTGCGCGCGAGTTCGAGCGTGCCGGGTTCAAGGTGGTGACAGCGGCCGGCCCCGATGTGCTGCGGGTCCGCATCGGCGTGGTCAACCTGTTCGTCAACGCCCCCGATACGATGAGCGCCAGCCGATCGCGCAGCTTTACCACCAACGCCGGCGAAGCGACGCTGATCATGGAATTGCGCGATTCGCAGACCAAGGCGCTGCTCGCCAGCGTTGCCGACCGGCGCCAGACGCAGGGCCCGGGTGGCCAGGCGACGAGCGTCTCCAACGTGTCCGAGTTCAATTCATTGGCGAGCCGCTGGGCGCGCACGGCCGCCACCGGGCTGGTGGACCTCAAGGCCGTGTCGCCCGTGCCCGACCCGCTCAAGGCGGGGCAGCGGCTGAAGTAGGCGCGCCGCCCTGACTTGATCCTCCCCGGCTTCGGGGAGGGGCA
>CALMPZ010000553.1 GCA_937871645.1 uncultured Polymorphobacter sp. | reverse complement strand
AAACAAATCAACCCCGCTCATCCCGAGCGAAGTCGAGGGACACGCCCTAACGTGGGTGTATCCATCGACTTCGCTCGGGATGAGCGGGGTCGAGTGCTACAACAAATCTACCGACATTTCCGCAGCAGCCCGAGTAAGATCTTGGTCGCCGAATCAATCGGGTGCAGGCCTCAGGCCTGCCCGCCGGAGGCTCTTCAGCCCGCGTCAGGCACCACGTCGAACGCCACCGTCATCCGCTCGCCGTCATCGAACGGCTCGGTGCCGTGCCACATGTACGACGGGAACAGCGCCAGCGTCCCGACTTTGGGCTCGATCATCGCCAGCGCCGGCAGCCCGAGGTCGAGCTCGACCGGCGGCATGCCCAGCGACAGCCAGCCGGCGTGCTTGGGTCCGCCCATTGCGCCCGCCGGCAGCGCGACATAGCACGCCGAACTCAGCCAGCCTTCGGGGTGGACGTGGTTGACGTGGGTGCCGCCGGCGCGCAGCCGCACCGACCATGACCCGGTAAAGCGGAACCCCCCACGCGGCCGCCCGAGCAGCGGATGCGCCGCGTCGACCGGCGGCAACCCGTCGATATAGGTCCGGATGCCCGCTTCGATCGCCAGCCGCAGCCGCACGATCGCCGGGTCGGACCGCAGGAACAGCGTGCCTTCGGTCTGCGTGCCGCCGCGCAATGTCTGGTCGAACGGATGCTCGCGCGCCTTGTGCAATTTGCGCAGCACATCGGCGGTGGCGCCCATTTCATCGGCACTGATGTCAAGCGCCACGGCGCGCGTCAGCGTTGCGGTATCAGCCAGCCAGTCATAGCGCGCGTCGCCGTCCATCCGCCATGCGGTTGCCAGCAATGCCCAGGCCAATTGGTCCGACGCCGCACCGCTGCCGGTCCACGGCTCGATCACCGCCGCCGCGCGTTTGGGATCCCGCGCGCGCAGCAGATGCCGCGCCCACGCCGTTGCAAAAAACCGCTCCTTGCCGAGCACCGGTTCAAGTCCCTCGAATGCCGCGCCAGCGTTCTCGCCCAGCTCGCTCGCGGCCATCGCCGCCCCCAGATCGAACAACGGGTCGGCACCTGCCGCAGCCCGCGCCGCTTTGGCGCGCGCCGCCAGATCCTCCCAGCGCCGCGACTGCGCCAGCGTCCGCATGACACCAAGCCACAGCGCCTTGTCAGCCGGGCGCTGCGCCAGTGCATCATCGTAACTGCTTGTAAAACTGTCGGCTTCGCCAACCTGGAAGCGCAACTTGGCGAGTGCCTCATGCCCCGTGGCCCAGTCGGGATGCGCCGCAACCTTCGCTGCCAGCGCCGCCACCGCACCGGCGCTGTCGCCCGACTCGTGCCTTGCCACCGCCGCGCCCAAGGCGACTTCAAGGTCGTCGGGCAATGCCTGCGCCGCGCGATGATACAGCGACGCCGCCTCCGGCCCACCGCGTTCGGCCTCGACAATCGCCCGGCCACGCAATGCAATTGGTGACTTCGCATCAAGCGCCAGCGCCCGGTCGAGCGCTTCGGCGGCAACGTCATGCTGCCCCAGTTCACGCAGGCACAGCCCGAGCGAGCTCCACGCCCGCGCCAGCGTCGGCGCCAGTATCGCCGCCTTCTGCAACGCCGGCAGCGCTTCTTCGTAACGCCCTGCACCCTGCGCAACGATGCCGAAATTAGCGTGTGCGTCGGCAAAATTGGGGTTGAGCGAAATCGCCTTGCGGTAGGCGTCGAGCGCGTCGTCGGTGGCACCCAGCGTCTTGTGCAAATTGCCGAGATTGTTGAACAATTGCGGATCGCGCGGTGCCACCTTGATCGCCGCCGCAAACGCCGCCAATGCCGGCTGGGCGTCGCCGCCCTGGCGCTGCAGCCCGGTCAGCTCCACCAGCGCCATTAGGCTGAGTGCGGAAGGCGCCGTCGGATAACTCCGCAGCACGCCGGCCACCAGCCCGCGCGCACCGCGCACATCACCGCGTTGCAACAGCGCATAGGCCTGCGCGAGGCTCTGGTTCGGGTCGAGCGTCATGCCGACCGGAGTAGGGCTGAATTTGAATCAGTGCAACGGGGGTAGAATAGAGCCTCCGGCGGGCAGGGGTGACCCCTGCACCCAATAATTGGGCCGGTGCATCAAACGCAGCGATTGCGTCCGATGCACCGGCCCAAACTAATGGGTGCAGGCCTCAGGCCTGCCCGCCGGAGGCCCTTAAACCACTTCGAGCAACAACTTCCCGTCACCTTCCTCGACGCGCACCGTCGATCCATCGGGGATCTGCCCGCGCAGGATCATGTCGGCGAGCGGGTCCTGCAGGTGCTTCTGCACCGTGCGCTTCAGCGGCCGCGCGCCATAGACCGGATCGTAGCCGACGCGCCCGAGCCAGCGCTGCGCGCCTTCGGTGAGGTCGAGGACGATCTTGCGGTCCTTGAGCATCGACCCGACACGGTCGACCTGGATGTCGACGATCGGCCCCATGTGTTCGAGGCCGAGGCGGTGGAACAGGATGATCTCGTCGAGGCGGTTGAGGAATTCGGGGCGGAAATGCCCGCGCACGACTTCCATGACCTGGTCTTCGACTTCCTCGACATCCTGATCGTCGCGCAAGCCGGCGATATACTGCGAGCCGAGGTTCGACGTCAGGATGATCAGCGTGTTGGTGAAATCCACCGTGCGCCCCTGGCCGTCGGTCAACCGCCCGTCATCGAGCACCTGCAGCAGGATGTTGAAGACATCGGGGTGGGCCTTTTCGACTTCGTCGAACAGCACGACCTGATACGGCCGGCGCCGCACGGCTTCGGTCAGAACGCCGCCTTCCTCATAGCCGACATAGCCCGGAGGCGCGCCGACGAGGCGGCTGACGGCGTGCTTCTCCATGAATTCGCTCATGTCGATGCGCACCATCGCGTGCGGGTCGTCGAACAGGAACTGCGCCAGCGCCTTGGTCAGCTCGGTCTTGCCGACGCCCGTCGGCCCGAGGAACAGGAAGCTGCCGAGCGGCCGGTTGGGGTCCTGCAGCCCGGCGCGGGCACGGCGCACCGCAGCGGAAACCGCCTTGATCGCCTCGTTCTGGCCGACGACCTTGCGGCCGAGTTCGACCTCCATGTTCATCAGTTTCTCGCGTTCGCCCTCCAACATGCGGTCGACGGGCACGCCGGTCCAGCGCGACACGACGCCGGCGATGTCTTCGGAGGTGACTTCCTCCTTGAGCATCGCGCTCGACGTCGCTTCCTCGGCCTCGGCCAGCTGGCGTTCGAGGTCGGGGATGGCGCCATAGGTCAGCTCGCCGGCGCGGGCATAGTTGCCCGACCGCTGCGCCTGTTCGACTTCGAGTCGCGCGGCATCGAGCTGTTCCTTGATCTTCGTCGCACCCGCGAGCTTGTCCTTGTCGCCCTGCCAGCGCGTCGTCAGCTCGGCCGACTGCTGTTCAAGGTTGGCGAGCTCAGCCTCGAGCGTCGCCAGCCGGTCTTTCGACGCCTGGTCGGTCTCGCGCTTCAGCGCCTCGCGCTCGATCTTGAGCTGCATGACGCGGCGGTCGAGGTTTTCAATTTCCTCGGGCTTGCTTTCGACTTCCATGCGCAACCGGCTGGCCGCTTCGTCCATCAAGTCGATGGCCTTGTCGGGCAGGAAGCGGTCGGCGATGTAGCGGTTCGACAGCGTTGCCGCCGCGACAATCGCGTTATCCGCAATCCGCACGCCGTGGTGCAGCTCGTACCGGTCCTTCAGCCCGCGCAGGATAGAGATGGTGTC
>CALMPZ010000552.1 GCA_937871645.1 uncultured Polymorphobacter sp. | reverse complement strand
GATCCATTTCCCGGCCAATGACCGCCTGATCATGGTGGCCACCGATGGCAAGACGACCCGGCTCAAGCGTTGCCGCTAGCACAGGTGCCTTGCGACAGGGACTGCCCCCCCTTCCCGCTCGGGGCAGATCAAGCTAAGGCAGCCGCGATGCATGCACCCGTTCAAGTCCTGATCGTGGCCGCCGGCCGGGGTTTCCGAGCCGGCGCCGGTGGTCCCAAGCAATACCGGACTCTGGGCGCCCAGACGGTGCTGCGCCATGCTGTTGATGCGCTGCACAGCCACCCGCGCATTGATGCCGTGCGCGTCGTCATCCACCCCGATGATGCCGCAGCCTATGCGGCGGCAGTCGACGGGCTTGATCTGCCACCACCGGTGCACGGCGGGGCGACACGGCAAGCCTCGGTGCGTGCCGGGCTTGAAGCCATTGCCAGCGATGGCGGGGCGAAGGTCGTGCTCATTCACGATGCTGCGCGGCCCTTCGTGCCGCAGGCGATGATCGACCGCCTCCTTGCAGCATTGGCCACACAGCCGGGCGCGACTCCGGCGCTGGCCGTCGTCGACAGCTTGCGGCGCGGCGCCGGCGGACTGGTTGAAGCCAGCATCGAGCGTACCGGACTGTGGCGCGTCCAAACGCCACAAGGCTTCGCATTTGACGCCATTCTCGCGGCGCATCGCAACGCTTCGCCCGACGCTACTGACGACGTCGAAGTCGCACGTGCCGCCGGGATTGAAGTCGCCATCGTTGACGGTGACGAGCGCGCCTTCAAGCTGACCGTCACCGAAGATTTTCGCCGCGCCGAAGCCGTGCTTTCGGCCCGCACCTTGCCCGCGGCCGGCACCGCTCCGACTTACATAAGCCGTACCGCCAGCGGCTTTGATGTGCACCGCTTCGGGCCGGGCGACCATCTTTGGCTCGGCGGCATCAAAATCGCCTACTCGCTAGGGCTTGTTGGGCACAGCGATGCCGATGTCGCGCTCCATGCACTGACGGATGCCCTGCTTGGCACGATCGGTGCAGGTGATATTGGCAGCCATTTCCCACCCAGCGATCCGCAGTGGAAGGGCGCTGCATCGGACCGCTTCCTGTTGCACGCGCGCGACCTGGTGCGCGACGCCGGCGGCATCATCGATCACGTCGACCTGACGATCATGGCGGAGGCGCCCAAGGTCGGCCCGCACCGCGAAACCATCCGTGCACGCATCGCCGAGCTGCTTGAAATCGCCGTCTCCAATGTCAGCGTCAAGGCGACAACAACCGAAGGGCTGGGCTTCACCGGCCGTCGCGAAGGCATTGCCGCGCAGGCACTGGCGAGCGTAAGGCTCGCGCCGCAAGCGACTCAGACGTAAACTCTGCCGCGCGACGAACCCAACGAGGGACAGATGTTCGACGAAGAAACCATGAACCTGGCCGAACGCGTCATCCACGCCAACCGCGCCAGCGGCTTGACGGTGGTTACCGCCGAATCGTGCACCGGCGGGCTGGTCGCGGGCGCACTGACCGAGGTGCCGGGTGCGTCTGAAGTCTTCGAACGTGGTTTCGTCACCTACTCGAACGAGGCCAAGCTCGAAAGCCTCGGGGTCAACCTTGAAATCCTCGAAACTTTTGGTGCGGTGTCGATCGCGGTGGCCTGGGCGATGGCGCAGGGTGCGCTGAAGCACAGCAACGCCGATGTTGCGGTCGCGATTACCGGTATCGCCGGGCCCGATGGCGGTTCCGAACTCAAACCTGTCGGTATGGTCGTCTTCGCTCGCGCCCGGCGCGGCGAAGACCCCGATCACGTCGTTGCCGACACCAAATGCTTCGGCGACCTCGGCCGCAGCGAAATCCGCCGCCAGGCGATGCTCGTCGCACTCGAACTGCTACTGCCGGCCTGAGCTTCCCGCCAGGCGCAATGCCGTTTGCGTCAGCGCTGCAGCACGTTACAAGATGGCATGGGTATTGAAACCATCACGCTCCACGGCGGCTGTCACTGCGGCGCAGTTCGTTTCAACGTTAGCGTGCCGCAACAGGTCAAGATAACCGACTGCAATTGCTCGCTTTGCGCGATGGCCGGCTATCTGCATCTGATTGTAAAGGCCGATGCCTTCGAGCTTGAACGCGGTGCCGACCAACTCAGCGAATACCGCTTCAACACCGGTACCGCGCGCCACCTGTTTTGCCGCACCTGCGGTATCAAGAGCTTTTACGTGCCGCGCTCGCACCCCGATGGCTACAGCGTCAACTGGCGCGCCCTCGACAGCAGCGCCGGCGTCAGCGCCACGATTGTGCCGTTCGATGGCGCCAACTGGGAAGCCGCGCGTGCCACGCTCGATTGACCACCCATTGACCCGAGTCCCCGCCCCTTGTCGCCGCCTGGCGCATCCGAAAGCCGCAGCATGACGCAGTATGACTATGATTATTTCGTCATCGGTGCCGGCTCGGGCGGCGTTCGTTCGGCGCGCATCGCCGCCAGTCACGGTGCCCGCGTTGCGGTGGCCGAAGAGTTTCGCATCGGCGGCACCTGCGTCATCCGCGGCTGCATCCCCAAAAAGCTGCTCGTTTATGGAGCGCATTTTGCCGAAGATCTCGATGATGCGCGGCGCTTCGGCTGGACGCTCGGCGAACATCGCTTTGACTGGCACACACTGCGCGACAATGTACTCGCCGATGTCGACCGCCTCAACGGCCTCTACACCGCAACGCTGACCATTCACAAAGTCGATCAGTTGCTCGACCGCGCGGTTCTCACCGATCCGCACCATGTAAGCGTTGGTGGCCGCACTGTCAGCGCACGCCACGTCCTCGTGGCGACAGGTGGCCGGCCGCTGATCCCCGACGTGCCCGGCGCCGAGCACGGCATCACCTCGAACGAGATTTTCCATCTCGATGCACTGCCCAAGCGCATGGTCATCGCCGGGGGCGGCTACATTGCCAACGAATTTGCCGGCATCTTCCACGAATTCGGCACACATGTGACGCTGGTCAATCGCGGCGACGCCATCCTGCGCAACTGGGAATCGGCTTTACGCGAACGTCTACTCGAAATTTCGACAGCCAAGGGTATTGAGTTCCGGTTCGACACCGCCTTTGAACGCATTGAAAAATTACCGGATTCGAGCTTGCGAATCCATTTCAAAGACGGCTCCAGCCTCGATACCGACGTGCTGCTCTGGGCCGTTGGTCGCGTCCCCAACGTCGAAGGCCTTGGGCTTGAAGCCGTCGGCGTTGTGCTCAACGCCAGCGGCGCCATTGCCGTCGATGCCGACAGCCACACGAATGTTCCGTCGGTCCACGCCGTCGGCGATGTCACCGACCGCATCCAGCTCACGCCGGTGGCTATTCGCGAGGGCCATGCGCTGGCCGACAAGCTGTTCGGCGATAAGCACTGGCGCGTCGATCACAGCTGCGTGGCCTCGGCCGTGTTCTCGAACCCGCCGCTGGCCAGTGTCGGCCTGACCGAAGCCGAGGCCCGGGCGAAATACGGCGATGTGCGCGCTTTCACCGCCGATTTCCGGCCGATGCGCAATGTGCTGGCCGGCCGCAACGAACGCGCGCTCTACAAGCTCGTGGTCGATGTCGCTACCGATGTCGTCGTCGGCGCACACATGATCGGCCCCGACGCCCCCGAAATCCTTCAGGCGCTGGCGATTGCCGTCAAGGCGCGGCTGACCAAGGCGCAGTTCGACGAGACGATGGCGCTGCACCCGACGATGAGCGAGGAACTCGTACTGATGCGCTGAACAATCGCCGCAAATGTCAAAATATGCACATTTGTGCGATTGCGTCGCTGTTACATCAACCCTCGGAGGGCATTGCGGTAAGCGTTGCTGCCACCGGATATTGAGCCCATCCGGCGGTTGCAACCCCCTCCAACCCCGCTGCCCCGCTCACCTTGGCACACGCGGCATGGCTGACGCTTGAATCTCGTCGCCAGAAAGCGCAAAAGCCCGGCGCATGGACACCGATACCACTTGGACCCCCGCCTCATGGCGCACGCACACCGCGCGCCAGCTCCCCGTCTATGCCGATCAGGCAGCGCTCGCGAAGGTCGAGTCCGAGTTGCAGAGCTATCCGCCGCTGGTCTTTGCCGGCGAGGCACGGGACCTCACCTCCAGCCTCGCGCAGGTCGCGGCGGGCAAGGCGTTCCTGCTCCAGGGCGGCGACTGCGCCGAGAGTTTTGCCGACTTCCACCCCAACAACATCCGCGACACGTTCCGGGTACTGCTGCAAATGGCGGTCGTGCTGACGTTCGCGTCGAAGTTGCCGGTGGTCAAGGTCGGCCGTATGGCGGGCCAGTTCGCCAAGCCGCGCTCGGGCGATTTCGAAGAACAGGACGGCGTCTCGCTGCCAAGCTACCGCGGCGACAATATCAACGACAACGCCTTCACCCCCGCAGCGCGCGAGCCCGATCCGGAGCGGATGCGTACCGGCTATATGCAATCGGCCGCCACGCTCAACCTGCTGCGCGCCTTCGCCAGTGGCGGCTATGCGAACCTGCACCAGGTCCATAAATGGAACCTTGATTTCACCGGGCGCTCGCTGTGGTCGGAACAATATCAGGCGATGGCCGACCGCATCGGTGAAGCGCTCGACTTCATGGAGGCTTGCGGCATTTCGCCCGAAACCGTCCCGCAGCTCAAAGGTACCAGCTTCTACACCAGCCTCGAGGCCTTGC
>CALMPZ010000551.1 GCA_937871645.1 uncultured Polymorphobacter sp. | reverse complement strand
CATCGGTCTTGAGGTTCTTGAGCCGCTCCTTGTGAACGACGCCGAAACGCTGTTCCTCGTCGACGATGACCAGCCCGAGCCGCTTGAACTCGACCGCCTTCGCCAGCAGCGCATGCGTGCCGACGACGATATCGACAGTGCCGTCCGCCAGTCCCTCGCGCGCGGCCTTGGCATCAGCCGCTGTCACCAGCCGCGACAATTGCCGCACCTCGATCGGCAGCCCGGCGAAGCGCTCGCGGAAGTTGGCAAAATGCTGGCGCGCCAGCAACGTCGTCGGGCAGATGACCGCGACCTGATGGCCCTCGATGGCGGCGGCATAGGCGGCGCGCAACGCCACCTCGGTCTTGCCGAAGCCGACGTCGCCGCACACCAGCCGGTCCATTGGCTTGCCGGCCGCGAGATCGCCCAATACATCGTCGATGGCGTGCTGCTGGTCCTCGGTTTCGGCGTAAGGAAAGCGGTCGACGAACGCCGCCAGCCCGTGCGCGTCGGGGCTGATGATATCGGCTTCGCGCAACGCACGCTCGGCGGCGATCTTGAGCAAGTCGCCGGCGATTTCGCGGATGCGGTCCTTCATCCGCGCCTTGCGGTTGGCCCAGGCGACGCCGCCGAGCTTGTCGAGCCCGACGCCGTCGCTGTCCGAGCCGTAGCGCGACAGCACATCGATGTTTTCGACGGGCACGTAGAGCTTGTCGCCGCCGTCGTAGGTCAGCGCGACGCAGTCGTGCGGCGCGCGCCCGACCGAGATCGCAACAAGCCCTTCATAGCGCCCGATGCCGTGGTCGGCGTGCACCAGCAGATCGCCCGGCGTCAGCATTGACAGCTCGGCCAGGAAGGCATCGGCCTTGCGCGCCGAACGGCGCCGCCGCACCAGTCGGTCGCCGAGCATGTCCTGCTCGGTCAGCACCGCGAGATCGGGGGTGGTGAAGCCGTGGTCGAGCGCCACCACAGTGAGTGCGACCTGACCGCCTGTCGACGCCGCCAGCGCCTCCTGCCAGCTATCGACCAGCACGGTGTTGGCGACGCCGTGATCGGCCAAAAGCCCGTGCAACCGTTCACGCGATCCTGCCGAGTAGCTGGCGAGCACGACGCGGATCTTGTCGACCTGCAGCGTCGCGACGTGGTGGTGCACCGCCTCGTAGATGTTGGCCTGTGCGGCGCGTTCGGGCGCAAAATCGCGCGCCGACCGCACGCCGCAATCGATGGTGTCGCGCGTGCCTTCGGGGACGCTGTACGGCGAGGTCAGGTGGACATGCCGCGCGCTGCACAGCAGCTTCCATTCCTCGGGATCGAGGTAGAGCGCGTGCGGCGGCAGTGGCCGGTAGCTGCCCTTCTTGGCGGTCAGCGCGGTGGTGCGGTTGTCGTGATAATCGGCAATCGCTTCGAAGCGCGCTTCGATCGCCGCCTCGGCACCGGCTTCGCGGATGATCGTGCAGTCGGGCGTCAGATAGTCGAACAGCGTGCCGAGCTTGGCCTCGAACAGCGGCAGCCAATGTTCCATCCCGGCCAGCCGGCGCCCGTCGCTGATGGCGCTGTAGAGCGGGTCGCCGGTGGCAGTTGCGCCGAAGCGCTCAAGATAGGCGCCGCGGAAGTTGCGGATGCTGTTTTCACTCAGCAGCACCTCGCCGACCGGCAGCAGATTGAACCCCGTCGACGCGCCAATCGTGCGCTGCGTCGCCGGGTCGAAGTAGCGCATCGTCTCGATTTCATCGCCGAAAAAATCGAGCCGCAGCGCATGTTCCTCGCCCGCCGGAAACAGGTCGAGCAGCCCGCCGCGAATTGCGAACTCGCCGGCATCGACGACGGTGTCGGTGCGGACAAAGCCGTTCGCGGTCAGCGTCGCCGCCAGCCGGTCGCGGTCGATGCGCATGCCGGGCTTGAGCGCCGCGCTCAGCCCCGCCATGCGGTCGCGCGGCAGAATCCGCTGCAGCACGGCGTTGACCGTGGTGACCAGCAGCTCCGCGCCGACATTGGGTTCAACCAGCGCCGCGAGCGTCGCCATGCGGTCCGCCGACACGCGCATCGACGGTGAGGCGCGGTCATACGGCAAGCAGTCCCACGCCGGGAAATAGCGCGTCGCCAGCTCGGGCGCGAAGTAATGCGCGGCATCGAGCACAGAGCGCGCCGAGGCCTCGTCGGCCGCAATGAACACCGCGCGCCCCTTCGAGGCCCGCGCCACATCGGCCATCAGCCACGGCAGATAGCCCGAAGCGCAGCCCGCCAAGGTCAGCGGGCGGCGCGCGGTGACGAAGTTGCGCAGGTCGATCATGGCCGTGACCCCTCCCTTTCAAGGGAGGGGCGACTCGCACGAAGTGCGGCGGGGGTGGGTGCTTCGGCACGCAACGCCGTTCGTTGGTGCGCGCCAAAGCACCCACCCCCGCTCAGCTGCGCTGAGTCGCCCCTCCCTTGAAAGGGAGGGGTCAGAAGGCGCGCGCCCGTCATCGCATCGTCCGTGAAATCGTATCGAGGCGCTGCAGCTTCTCCATCCACGGGCTTTCAAACCGCGCCGGCACGACCTGCGTGCCGATCGCCCAGGCCATGACATCGACGTCCTGTTCCTCGAGCAGCGCTTCGAACCAGTCGAGCGCGGCAGCGTCCCATTCGGGCAAATAGGCGTTGGCGAAGCCGCCGATCATCAGGTCGGCTTCACGGGTGCCGCGGTGCCAGGCGCGAAACGCGGCGCGGCGCTTGCGGAAGTCGAGGGTGTGCGGCTCGGTCACGAAAGGCTCCAACGCCAAATAGCACCTCGCCAGTTTATCCGGCAGGCGCGTTCAGCTAGTCTCCCTTTACCATGCGCCCGGAAACCCTCAACCCGCTGTTCGCCGAGACCTCGGCGCTGCCCGGCGTCGGCAGCGCGCAGGCGCGGCAACTGGCGCGGCTCAAGCTGACGCGCGCGGTCGATCTGCTGTTCCACCTGCCGGTGATGGCGCTCGAACGCGTCAACCTCGACGAACTCGATGCGGCCTATGTCGACCGGCTGGTGACGGTCGAGCTCGAGGTGCTGTCGTATGAAGCCGGCGGCATCCGCGCGCCGATGCGCGTGCGCTGCCGCGACAAGGCCAACACCTGGATCGACCTCGTCTATTTCGGCCAGGCCGGCGGTTACGCACGGAAATTGCTGCCGATTGGCGAGACGCGGCTCGTGTCGGGCAAGCTCGACCGCTACGGCCAGGGGCTGCAGATGGCGCACCCCGATTTCGTGCTCAAGGTCAGCGAGCGCAGTCAGATTCCCGAACGCGAGCCGGTCTACGGCCTGACCGAAGGCATCACCAACCGCCGCATGGGGGTGCTGGCGCAGGCCGCCTTGGCCCGCGCCCCCGAACTGGCGGAGTGGATCGAGCCGTCGGTGCAGGCGCAGCACGACTGGCCGAGTTGGCGCGACGCTTTGGCGCAGGCGCACCGGCTTGAGGACGAGGTGCTGGCGCACGACCGGCTGGCCTATGACGAGCTGCTGGCGAATCAGCCAGGCCGGCATTCTCAATGTGCCCGGCCAGATCTGCGCCGGGCAAGTCACT
>CALMPZ010000550.1 GCA_937871645.1 uncultured Polymorphobacter sp. | reverse complement strand
ATCGTAGTCGAGGGACGCACCCACGTGCGCGCGTGTCCCTCGACTGCGCTCGGGATGAGCGGGGTTGGGTGACCCCGTCAACCCGCCCCCCTCGACAAATCCCCCTCGGTGTGGCTAGACACGCCGCCGTATGACCAGTCCCGAAAAACCCGATTATCGCAACAGCGTCTTCCTGCCGCGCACCGACTTTCCGATGAAAGCCGGCCTGCCCGAAAAGGAGCCGGCAATCCTGGCGCGCTGGCAGGCGGAGAACCTGTATCAGACGCTGCGAGAGCAGCGCCGCGGCAAGGAGAAGTTCATCCTCCACGACGGCCCGCCCTACGCCAATGGCGACATGCACATCGGCCACGCGCTCAACCACATCCTCAAGGACACCGTCTGCCGCACGCAATCGTCGCTCGGCAAGGACGCGCCGTACGTGCCGGGCTGGGACTGCCACGGCCTGCCGATCGAATGGAAGGTCGAGGAAAAATACCGCGCGCAAGGCAAGAACAAGGACGAGGTCGATCCGGTCGTCTTCCGCGCCGAATGCCGCGCCTATGCACAGGGCTGGGTCAACGCGCAGCGCGAACAATTGAAACGCCTCGGCATCAACGGCGATTGGGACAACCCCTATCTGACGATGGACTTCGAAGCCGAAGCCACCATCGTCGCCGAACTGCTCAAATTCGCGACGACCGGCCAACTGTATCGCGGCTCGAAGCCGGTGATGTGGTCGCCGGTCGAAAAGACCGCCTTGGCCGAAGCCGAGGTTGAGTATGAGGATATCGTCTCGACGCAGATCGATGTCGGGTTCGAGATTGTTGAGTCGCCAATTGCCGAACTCGACGGTGCTAGCGCAATAATTTGGACGACCACGCCTTGGACCATCCCGGTGAACCAGGCCATCGCCTATGGGCCAGACATCGATTACGTCTGTGTAAAGCTGCTTGGCGACGACATGGGGGGCGAGGCTCGAGCTCTAGTCGCAGTGGCTTTGTTGCCGGCGTTCAAGGAGAGACTGAGGCGACAGGTGGGTGCCAAAACCGAACTTGTGGAAGTTCCGTTCTGGAACGGCAAAGGCTCCGACCTCGCCGGCACCATCGTCCGCCACCCGATGCACAAGCTCGGTGGCTTCTTCGCCAAGCCGCGCCCGTTCCTCGCGGGTGATTTCGTCACCACCGAAACCGGCACCGGGCTCGTCCATATGGCACCCGATCACGGCGAGGACGACTTCCTGCTGTGCAAAGCTCATGGCATCGATCCGGTGTTCGCGGTCGAAGGCGACGGCAAGTATCGCGCCGACTGGCTGTGGCTCGGCGGGCAGGGCAATGTCATTGCGCCGAAGTTGAACGCGCCCGATGGCCCGATCTGCACCGACCTGCGCGAAGCCGGCGCACTGCTCGCGGCCAGTGCCGATTACGCGCACAGCTACCCGCATTCGTGGCGGTCGAAAAAGAAGGTCATCTTCCGCTGCACGCCGCAGTGGTTCATCCCGATGGACAAGCGTTCGACATCCGAAAACCGCTGGGAAGGCGAGGGCGGCTCGGTCGCCGACGAGCATGACAAGCCGATGCTCGAAGGGCTGACGCTGCGCGAAACCGCACTGACCGCGATCGCCAACACGCGCTGGATCCCCGAAAAGGGCGAAAACCGCATCCGCGCGATGGTCGAAGGCCGCCCCGACTGGGTGATTTCGCGCCAGCGCGCCTGGGGCGTGCCGATCACGCTGTTCGTCAACCGCAAGACCGGCGCCTATCTGCAAGACCCCGGCGTCAACGCGCGCATCGTCGCCGCGGTGCGCGAAAAGGGTGTCGATGCATGGAGTGCCGACACCGCGGAAGACCTGCTCGGGCCACACTATGACCTCGCTGATTACGAGCGCCAGACCGACATTCTCGACGTCTGGTTCGACAGCGGCTGCACGCACGCGTTCGTGCTCGAATCGGGGCGCTGGCCCGACCTGAGCTGGCCCGCCGACCTCTATCTCGAAGGCTCCGACCAGCATCGCGGCTGGTTCCAGTCGTCGCTGATGGAAAGCTGCGGCACCCGCGGCCGCGCGCCGTACAAGGCGGTGCTGACGCACGGCATGACGCTCGACAGCAAGGGCTACAAGCAGTCGAAGTCGGTCGGCAACACCACCGATCCGATCAAGCTGATGCAGACCAGCGGCGCCGATATCATCCGGTTGTGGGCGCTGACCTCGGACTTCACCGAGGACCACCGCATCGGCGACGAGATCCTCAAGGGCGTCGCCGACCAGTATCGCAAGCTGCGCAACACCTTCCGCTACCTGCTCGGCGCACTCGACGGCTGGGATGAAAGCGAACGCCTGGCCGTCGGCGACATGCCCGAGCTTGAACGCTGGGTGCTGCACCGCATCGCCGAAATCGACGCGCAACTGCGCCAGAACATCGCCGACTTCGATTTCAACGCTTACATCGCGGCGGTGTCGACGTTCGTGAACAACGACCTGTCGGCGTTCTACTTCGATATCCGCAAGGACAGCCTGTATTGCGACGCGCCGACGGCGCTGAAGCGCCGCGCCGCGCGCACCGTGCTCGACCTGCTGTTCCACGCGCTGACGCGCTGGCTGGCGCCGGTGCTGGTGTTCACCGCCGAAGAAGTCTGGCTGACGCGCTTCCCCGCTGCCAAAAGCATCCACCTCGAAACCTTCGCAGCCGTCGGGGATGACTGGCTCGACGGTGC
>CALMPZ010000549.1 GCA_937871645.1 uncultured Polymorphobacter sp. | reverse complement strand
TGTTTGGCGCTCTTCAATCGGGTGCAGGGGTCACCCCTGCCCGCCGGAGGCCCTTGAATCCTTCCCGCACTTGCGGCACCTACTCAGCGCGGGAACCAGGGGGGTGCCATGTTGCTTGAACTGCCGGAATTCGTGCCCAATGCACAGCGACTGTCGCAGATTTTCGCGGCCGCGGCGGCACCGACATTTTTCCTGGGTGCGGTCGCGGCATTTGTATCGCTGATGTCGTCGCGACTGGCCGCCGTCACCGAACGCGTCCGCACGGTCAACGCCATTGATGAAGGCGACGAATCGCGCTTGCAGCTCAAGGCCGATCTCGACCGGCTACGCCGCCGCGCGGCCTATCTGCACAGCGGCATGGTCGCAGCGCTGCGCTCGGGCATGTGCGCGACCGTGCTGCTGGCGGTGCTGTTCGTGACCGAGTTCATGGGCTTTCACTATGCCTATGGCGCAGGCATGCTGTTCATTGTCGCAACGGTTTTCCTGGGGTTCGCACTCTACCGCTTCGCGCAGGAGGCGCTCATCGGCTATGATGGGGCCGACGAACTGCAATAGCGCGAGCCGGCGGGTGCATCATGGAAGTCCCTGAAATCCACACGCCGCATGTACCGCCGTCGGGCAAGCGCTGGCTCGACATGGCGCTGGCGGCTTCGGCGTTCATCATCTCGCTGGTGTCGCTGTGGCTTGGTATCCAGCATGGCCGCGCGATGGAAAAGCTGGTCGCGGCGAACAGCTGGCCCAACATCGAATTCGACACAGTCGTTGAGCGGCGCGGCACCAGCGGCGCGGCAGAATTGCTGCTGCTGCTCGATAGCAACGGCATCGGCCCGGCGCGCGTCGAAACGCTCGAGCTGTGGCACCGGGACGTGCCGCTGGCCGATATCGCCGCGCTGACGCAAGCGCTCGGCGGCGGCTTCAAGGTCGAAAGTGCCAGCGTCAGCGGCTTTGTCATCGGCGCGCGGCAGAAGCAGATGATCGTTACGTTGACCGCCGCAGACGGCGTGCACCGGGTGGCGGCGCTGCTGCAGGGCGCCGGCGCGATCACCGCACGCGTGTGTTATTGTTCGGTGTTCGACGAATGCTATGTCAACGACACCCGCGACCGCCAGCCGCGCCCGCAGCGCGTCAAGGCCTGCCCGGTGCCCAAGCAACCGTTCCGCGACGACCTGAGCACCGCCGAGCTGGCGGCAATGGCGCCAAAGGCACCCTAGCTCAACCCTTTGGCGCGCACGAACAGCAGCCGGTCGGGGCCGCGGAAGCCGACCGTCCAGATGACCGCAGCGAACACCCCGAGCACCACCGGCACACCAACGGCAAGCTGCACCACCCCGTGCAATTGCTGCACCGCCAGCCCGGCGAGCACCGCAGGCACCGTTGCCACCAGCAGCGACCAGCGCCAGCCGATGACCGGGGTGTCGAGCACGCGGCGCAGCAGCTCGGATTTGGTCAGCGCCAGGAACAGCGCGGCAATCGCCAGCCCCGCCGCCGCGCCGACGCCGCCGTAAATCGGCACCAGCCACAGCGTGATGCCGGTCTGCAACAGCAGCCCGGCCACCGACAGCGCCAGGTTGGCGTTGCGGCGCAGATAGATCAGCGCGGTTTCCGAAATCGCCGCTTGCGCGCCGAGAAATTCGACCAGCAGCAACAGTGCCAGCACACCCGTTCCGGCCGCGAACGTTGGGCCGAACAGCGCGAGGCTGGCGGCGCCGGTGAAGCCCAGCGCGAGGCCAGCACCAAGCTGGGCGGCGGCAATCCAGAAACCGACCTGGCGGATGTGCGCGGCGACGCCGTCGGTATCGCCGGTGGCGAGCGTCCGCGTCACGACCGGCGCGAGGATCGAATCGAAGCTGCTTTTCAGCTTGCCGGGCAAGGTCGCGATCTGCTGCGCGATGAAATAGATGCCGACGACTTCGGCGCTGGCAAAGCGCCCGAGGATGAAGATGTCGAGCCGCCGCGAGCCCCATTCGGCGGCATCGGCACCCGCCAGCGGCCAATTGGCGCGCGCCAGTTCAAACAGCCGGCGCCAGTGCGGCACCCAACCCGACGGCCAGCCGAATTCGCGCAGCAGCGGCCGCAGGCTGGCGACCATCGCTGCGACCATCGACGCGGCATAGGCAATCAGCAGCCCGTCGCGCTTGAGCGGCGTGAACGCCATCGCCAGCGCGACAATCGCCAGCGTCCAGGGTTCGACGACCGACCGCGCCACCACCGCGACGCCAAGACGGTTGCGGAACGCCATCGCGGCAATCGCCACGTCGGAGGTGACGATCGCCACCGCCATCAGCGGCAGGATGCGGTCGAAGCCGCCACCGCCGCCGTTGGGAAACACGATGCCCGGCACCGCCACCAGCAGCAGCGCGCCGGCGATCGCCGCAATCCACGCCAGGAGCAGCGCGTCGGCGACAATCTGCGGTTCGGGCAGCGCGCCTTCGGCCAACTCGGCGGCGAGGCCGCGCTTCAATCCGAGCGTCGCGAGCTGCGCCATCAGCTCGATGACCATCGTCGCATAGGCGAACAGCCCGAGCGCTTCGGCGCCGTACATACGCCCGGCAATAAACAGGAACGGCATGCGCGCGCCAAGTCGCAGCAGGAAGCCGCCAAAGCTGGTGCGCCCGCCGCGGGCCAGCAGGTCGGTATCGCCGGTACCGCTCATCGGCTCAGCGCGTCATTGCGGCGCGTGTACCCGCCGGTAGCGGCCCTTGAGATAGAGCAAAGGATCGCGCACTTGCTCATAGCGCAGGCGCTCGATGCGGCCGACCATGATGATGTGGTCGCCGCCGTCATGTTCGGCATGCAGGCTGCAGGCAAAGCTCGCGAGCGCGTCGGACAGGATCGGCAAGCCATCCCAATCCTCCCACACCGCATCGGCGAAGCGATCGACGTTGCGCGCCGCGAAGCGGTTGGCGACCGCTTCGGATTCGCGGTGCAGCACGTTGACGGCAAAGCGCCGGGTGGCGCGCAGCACCGGCAGCGCCGACGCCGTTTTGGCCGGGCAGAACAGCAGCAGCGGCGGATCGAGCGACAGCGAGGTAAAGCTGTTGGCGGTCAGCCCGACGCTGACGCCATCGTCGCCGCGCCCGGTGATGACGGTGACGCCGGTGGCAAAGCAGCCGAACGCATCGCGCAACGTCCGCGGCTCGAACGGTCCGGCGGCTTCTATCGTGTCAATCGGTGCGGGCGTGTCCATGGCAGCGTCGTTAAAGCAACTGGCGGGCGGCTGCAAATCGCCGTCAGGCGACTTCGGCGCGGTCGCGCAAACCATCGGCGGCGATGATGCGCACCGAACGCACCGAGGCCATTTCGATGACGCCGGCCGCCTTGAGCCGCGTCATCTGGCGGCTGACCGTTTCGATCGTCAGCCCCAGCACATCGGCAATCTGCGCGCGCGTCAGCGGCAAGTCGAACGCCGCGCCGGGTGCGGCCTTGAGTCGATGCGCCATTGCCAGCAGGAAACTCGCGACGCGCTCCTCGGCCGACTTGCGACCGAGCAGCACCATCCATTCGCGGGTGAAGTCGAGCGCTTCGAGCGTGCTCGCCAGCAACTGACGTTCGAGCTTGGCAAGGTCGGTCAGCGCCGCTTCGAAGTTCTGGCGCGGGTAGATGCACAGCTCGACATCGGTCAGCGCGGTGACATCGGTATCGGTGCGCACCCCGAACAGCCGGCCGACGAAATCGGCGGGAAACAACAGTCCGACGATGGCTTCGCGACCGTCGCCGGTGGTGCGCGCCAACTTGAGCACGCCCGACACGATGTTGGCGAAGATCGGGCTGACGCTGCCGGCGTGGATGATCGTCTCGCCGCGCGTAAACCGCTTCTTGTGACCGATCTGGCTGAGCTTGAGCAGTTCATCGTCGTCGAGCGCCGCGCACAGCACCTGGTTGCGCATCGCGCAATCGGCACACGGCGATGTCGGGAGCGGCGATTCCATTACGGCTATGTAGGCGCAGGCGCGCGCGATTGCCAGTTTTGCATGTTGATCTGCATCAATGTTGCCGCCGAGCGACTCGCCTACACTCATTGCGGGGATGGAAGGCTGGTATGGCGAACATAACCTATATCGAGCACGGCGGGACCGAGCACCATGTCGATGTGCCCAATGGGCTGTCGGTCATGGACGGCGCCAAGCGCTTTACCATTCCCGGCATCGATGGCGATTGCGGCGGCGCCTGCGCCTGCGCGACCTGCCATGTCTATGTCGATCCGACGTGGCGCGACCGCCTGCCACCCATCGAGGAACTCGAGGAG
>CALMPZ010000548.1 GCA_937871645.1 uncultured Polymorphobacter sp. | reverse complement strand
GCAATCGGCGTGTCCGACCCCATCGAACCGATCGGGTCTTCGGCCGAGGTCGCCATGGGCCCGAGGAAGAACTTCAGGTCTTCCTGCGTGTAGCCGAACGCCTGCTGGCGATCGAGCAAGGTCTGCGGGTCGTCGAACGGCGCGACGCCGTCGGCCTTGACCGGCAGGTCCTCGAGCTTGAACTGCGTCTGCGTCAGCCATTCGTCATACGGCTGCGCTTCGGTCAGCGCGCGCTTGATGTCGGCATCGTCGATGATTTCGCCGCGGTCGAGGTCGACGAGCAGCATCTTGCCGGGCTGCAGGCGCCATTTGCGGACGATCTTGCTTTCGGCAATCGGCAGCACGCCCGATTCGGAGGCCATGATGACCTGATCGTCATCGGTCAGGATGAAGCGCGCCGGGCGCAGGCCGTTGCGGTCGAGCGTCGCGCCGATCTGGCGGCCATCGGTGAAGGCAATCGCCGCCGGGCCGTCCCACGGCTCCATCAGCGCGGCATAATATTCGTAAAAGGCCTTTTGCTTGGCCTCCATCTGCAGGTTGCCGGCCCAGGCTTCGGGGATAAGCAGCATCACCGCATGCGCCAGTGGGTAGCCGCCCGCGAGCAGCAGTTCGAGCGCGTTGTCGAGACAGGCGGTATCCGACTGGCCGTGCGGGATCAGCGGCCACATCTTGTCGAGATCGGGCCCGAGCAGCGGCGATTCGAGCGTGCGCCGGCGCGCGTTCATCCAGTTGACGTTGCCGCGCACAGTGTTGATTTCGCCATTGTGCGCGATGAAGCGGTACGGATGCGCGAGCTTCCACGACGGGAAGGTATTGGTCGAAAAGCGCTGATGCACCATCGCCAGCGCCGAGGTGGTCAGCGGGTTCTGCAAGTCGAGATAAAAGGTCCCGACCTGGCCGGCGAGCAGCAGCCCCTTGTAGACGACGGTGCGGCTGGAGAAGGACGGCATGTAGAAGTCGGCGAGGCCGGGAATTTCGCGCTTTTCGGCCTGTTCGACGAGCGGGTTCTGCGTCTGCTTGCGGATGGTCAGCAGTTTGCGCTCGAACGCGTCCTGGTCCTTGGTGTTCGGGCCGCGACCGACGATCGCCTGACGGATGACCGGCAGGTCAGCGAGCACGGCGGCGCCGAGCACCGATGTATCGACGGGCACGTCGCGCCAGCCGATCAGCGTCTGGCCTTCGACACGGATGAAATGTTCGAACTGCGCCTTGACCATGGCGCGCGCGCGGTCGTCGCGCGGCAGGAAGCACATGCCCACCGCATAGTCGCCGGGCGCCGGCAGCGTCAGATTCTGCGTGGCGGCCCAGTCGCGCAGCAGCGCATCGGGGATCTGGATGAGGCAGCCTGCCCCGTCGCCGACCATCGGGTCGGCGCCGACGGCGCCGCGATGGTCGAGGTTGATCAGGATCTGCAGGCCCTGCGCAATGATATCATGGGTTTTCTTACCCTTGATATTGGCAATGAAGCCCACGCCGCACGCGTCGTGCTCGTTGCGGGGATCATAAAGGCCTTGCTTCACGGGCGTGGTCATCGAAAACGCTCATCCTGAAAACGCGCCGCGGCACGATGCCCGACGCTTTTTGCACACTCGCCTATACAGGCCATGCGCCGCTGTGCGAGTCACTAAAACTATCCCGGTGGCAATTTGATGGTGCAATGCGGCATTTTTTGCGCGTCGTGTGTAATATTATTACGCGAGCAATGCACTCGTCCGGCCTCCGGCGCGCGCGGCAACTACACGCCGCGACGCGGTCGCCCGAAAGGCGCCCTAATGCAGCCAGACCAGCAGGATCGTCGCGGCAAGCAGTATCGCGACCCCGAACAACGGAATCGCCGCGCGCCAGCCCTGCGCCCAGCCGCCGACTGCCACCACAATCGCAGCTTTCAACAACGTGTTGATCAGGATTGGCAGTGCCAGCAATAGCCCGAAGTTGCGCGGCGGCATCGTCGTCGGCGGCAAGCTGCCGAGCATGATGATCGCCGCATCGACATCGTAAAGCCCGGTCAGCGCGACGACGGTGGTCAGGCCAGTGTCGCCGTAGTGATCGATAGCCCAGCGCGACAGCAGGACGACCGCAGCAATCAATGCGGCAAAACCGACCGCCGGCCAGAAATCGAACGGGTTGCGCGCCGGCATCGGCTTGCCGTCCTGCGAGTCTGCATGGCGCGCCGAAACCAGCGCATAGACGCAGGCAAACAGCGTGGCGGGCGCCATGATCGCCGCGAACGGCAGCCGCGCCACCGGCACCAGCACGCCCGCCAGCACGATGACGCGCAGTGCCATGACGGCGGTCGCAGCGGCGATGCCGGCGCGCAAAATGTCGACGGTTTCGGGCGGGTCGCGGAGGCGCCGCGCCAGTTCGGCGCTGACCGCTGTCGAGGAATAGGTCGCGCCGATCGCGGCAGCAGCCACCGTGCCGCGTGTCGTGCCGAGCCGCTTGCTGGCGACATAGCCGGCAAACGATAGCCCGGTGACAAACACCACGACCAGCCACAACGTTCGCAAATTCCACGCGTCATACGGCCCGAAGGCGCGGTCGGGCAGCAACGGCCAGATGACGCAGACGATGACGACATATTGCACCGCAGCGCGCAAGTCGCGCGGCGTCAGCCCGTGCAGCCAGCCGTGCAGCGTCTCCCGCATCGACAGCAGCAGCGTCACGACCCCGGCAGTGACGACCGCCGCAGCGGCATAACCTGTCGTCGCCAACGCCCCGAGCATCAGCGTCAGTATCGACACGATAGTGCCGGTGGCCGAAACGCCGGCGGCACCGCCGCGCAACAGCGTACGATATCCCAGCACCAACGCCGCGACGACCCCTGCCGACGCCGCGACCGCGAGCCAGCGCAACGTTGCCGGCATCGCCGCATCCCCCGCCAGCATGCCGGCGATACCGCCGATCACCCCGATAATGGCATAGGTGCGAAGCCCTGCGACACGATTGCCCGAAGCTTCGTCGCGCAACTGCCAGCCGCGTTCGGTACCGATAATCAACCCGATGCCGAGCGACAGCACCAGCGCGACCAGAGGGTTTAGGTTGTCCATAGCTGTCAGCATCGCAGCGCCGGTGGGCGCGCGCAACAGCGTTCAGGTCAAGCGTTGATGATCGCGCTTGCCGGGTGATGGCGATCGAGGTGTCGCTTGATCAGCCGCAGGTTGCGCGTGTTCGACCGGAACGCCACGTCGAACAGGTCGCCGACGAACGGAATTGCACCCAATGCCGTGTCGATGCCGACGGTGCCGGCCATGCGCCACAGCGTCCATTTCGACATTTTGAGGTTGCGTGCTTCCCAGATGATATAGGCACCCATCAACCCGCTGATGATATCGCCGACGCCGGGCACCAAGCCGATGACCGAATCGAGGCCGAAGCGCATTTGCGTACCGGGAATGATCAGTGCACGGTCGAGCACCAGTTCGAGCATTTCGATGCGCTTGCGCACCGCTGCCGGATCGTTGCCGAGTTGCGGCAACGCCATGGTGAATTGGTCAAAGCCAGAAGCAGCTGCTGCGGCCATCGATGCGAAACACTCCCTGCGAACCCGGTCGCAACAGCCAATATGGGGTGCGCGCTTGTGGCTTCAAGCGGCAGTTTGACCACGCCGCGCCCTGCAACATTCAAGCGCGCCCCACCTCGCTCATCCCGAGCGAAGTCGAGCGACAGGCCCGACCGTAGGTGCGTCCCTCGACTTCGCTCGGGATGAGCGGGGTGGGTTTATTCAATGAACGCTAAATCTCGTCGCGCATCATCGCGGGGAACGCGCCTTCGTGTGCGGCGCGCAGGTCGGCGAGCGACACCTTGGTCTTGGCACCGACGATGATGCTGTCACCGCCGGTGCGGCCGACGCGGCGCATCGGCACCGGTGCGTCAACGGAGTCGGCAGCGGGCAGCGTCACCAGATAGCGCCCCTGGCCCTCGCCGAAAGCCCCGCCGGTATCGAGGTCGAACAAGGTCGCGCCGATGTTGCCGGCGAGCGCCATTTCGGTGACCGCGACCAGCAGGCCACCGTCCGAAATGTCGTGCGCGGCGGTCAGCTGACCGGTGCCGATCAGCATCGCGACGAAATCGCCGGCGGCGCGCTCTGCGGCCAGGTCGACGGCGGGCGGCGGGCCGTCTTCGCGGCCGAGGCATTCGCGCAGGTACAGCGACTGGCCGAGGTGGGCGTCGGTGTCGCTGGCGCCGCCAATCAGCCAGATGTCCTGTTCGGCCGCCTTGAACGCGAGGCTCATCAACTTGGAATAGT
>CALMPZ010000547.1 GCA_937871645.1 uncultured Polymorphobacter sp. | reverse complement strand
GCAGGCCTGACGCCTGCACCCATTTGTTTGGTGCTCTTCAATCGGGTGCAGGCCGCCATTTTGGACAAGAACTGGCCTGCCCGCCGGAGGCTCTTTACTTCAAATTGCCCACGGCCCGCTGGATGCGCGTGCAGGCTTCGACCAGCAGCGCGTCGGCGGTGGCATAGCTGATGCGGAACGCCGGCGAGCCGCCGAACGCGGCGCCGTGGACGACTGCGACGCCTTCGGCTTCGAGGAAATAGCCGGCGACGGCTTCGTCATCCTTGAGCACGGTGCCCTGCGGCGTGGTCTTGCCGATCAGCCCGCTGCAATCGGGATAGACGTAGAAGGCGCCTTCGGGACGCGGGCAGATCAGGCCGGGCGTCTGGTTGAGCATGGCCACCACCAGGTCGCGGCGGACTTCGAACGCGGCGTTGCGGGCGGCGAGGAAGCTCTGGTCGCCGTTCAAAGCCGCGACAACCGCCGCCTGCGCGATCGAGCAGGGGTTCGACGTCGACTGCGACTGGATCTTTGAAATCGCCTTGATCAGCGGCGCCGGGCCACCGGCGAAACCGATGCGCCAGCCGGTCATCGCATAGGCCTTCGACGCGCCGTTGACGGTCAGCGTGCGGTCGTAGAGCGCGGGTTCGACCGAGGCGATGGTGGCGAATTTGAAATCGCCGTAGACGATGTGTTCGTACATGTCGTCGGTCAGGATATGGACCTGCGGGTGGCGCAGCAGCACCTCGGCCAGCGCCTTCAATTCCGCCGCGCTATACGCCGCGCCCGTCGGGTTCGACGGCGAGTTGAGGATGAGCCACTTGGTCTTCGGCGTGATCGCGGCATCGAGAGCGGCCGGCGACAGCTTGAAACCGGCGTCGATGCCGCACGGCACGATCACCGGCGTCGCGCCGGTCAGCAGCACGATATCGGGATAGCTCACCCAATACGGCGCCGGGATGACGACTTCGTCACCGACATCGAGTGTCGCCATCAGCGCGTTGAAAATGGTCTGCTTGCCGCCGACGTTCACGGTGATCTGGTCGATGCCGTAGTCGAGGTTGTTGTCGCGCTTGAACTTGGCCTGCACCGCGGCCTTGAGTTCGGGGGTGCCATCGACCTGCGTGTATTTGGTCTGGCCGTCGCGGATCGCCTTGATCGCGGCTTCCTTGACGAAGTCGGGGGTGTCGAAGTCGGGCTCGCCGGCGCCCAACCCGATGATGTCGCGACCCTCGCGCTTCAACTGCGCCGCCTTGTTGGTGACAGCGATCGTCGGCGACGGCTGGATACGGTTGATGGCGGCGGACAGGAACGACATGGGGGGAAACTCCAGTGAAAGCGTGGGCGTTCTAGTCCCCCAAGCGGGCCGGTATCAACCCGCGCAGCGCATTTCCGACAAGAAAACCGTCCGCGAGGTCGGCGGCGGTGATGTCGGCCTCGACGGCGCGCGCCGTATCGAGCAATTCGGCGCGCAAAATGCCCGGCAGCAGGCCGTCGGCCGCGCGCGGCGTCAGCAGCACGCCGCCGCGTTCGACAAAGACATTGGTGAAGCTGCCTTCGGTGACGTGGCCGTCGGGTCGGACGAACACCACCTCGAACGCACCGCACGCGCGCCGAGCGTCGTCGTAAAAGCCGCGGTCGGTGGTTTTGTGGAACAGCCGCCAGTCGGTCGGCGTGACGGGCAGGGGGGCGAGTGCGACTTCAACCGACGCGGCCGGCGGCGGCGCGGCATCGACTTGCGCGGTGAACGCGCCGGACGCCGCGATGAGGAGGCGCACGCGCGCCGCGCCGTCGAATGTCACGGCATCCAGCGCCACGCCGATCGCATCGAAATCCGCGACGTAGCCCAGATACGCCAGCGTTTCCGCCGCGCGCGCCAGATGCTGGTCGCGGCGCAACATGCCCGCGCCGGGCTCCCAGCGCAGCGTTTCGATGACATCGGCGCGCCCGCTGGTGCGGCGCACGAACGCCGCCTTGTCGAGACATTCCTGCCATTCGGCGGCGGCGGTGCTGTCTGCCACGATGCCCGAGCCGAGGCCGAGCCTTGCGGTTCCATCACCCAGCACCAGCGTACGGATTGCGACATTGAACGCGGCCTCGTCGCCCGAGATATAGCCGATGCTGCCGGTGTAGAGGCCGCGCGGGGTCGCCTCGACGTCGGCGATGACCTCCATCGCGCGGATTTTGGGCGCGCCGGTCACCGATCCGCACGGGAACAATGCCGTCAGCACATCGACGGGGGTGATGCCCGCTGCCGCCTGCGCGGTGACCGTCGAGGTCATCTGCAGCACCGTCGGATAGCGTTCGACCTTGAACAATTCGGGCACCGCGACCGAACCGGCGACCGCGACCCGTGACAGGTCGTTGCGCAGCAGATCGACGATCATCAGGTTTTCGGCGCGGTTCTTGATATCGGCGGCGAGCGCGGTCGCGGCAGCGTCATCGGTGGCGCGCGTCGGGCCGCGCGGTGCGGTGCCCTTCATCGGCTTGGCCTTGAGCCGGCCGTCCTGCAGCGTGAAGAACAGCTCGGGCGAAAAGCTCAAAATCCAGCGCGCGCCGGTGAAGATCAGCGCGCCATAGGGTGCCGCCTGCGCGCCGCGCAACCGCCGGTACAGCGCCAGCGGATGCCCGCCGAACGACAGCTGCGCCTGGAACGTCGCATTGGCCTGATAAATGTCGCCCGCTGCAATCAGCGCGGCGATGCAGTCGATCATCACCTTGTGTTCGGTTTCGCTGATGCCGGGCTCGACGTGGCCGACCTGCGCGCCGCCCGCGACCGCCAGCCAGCCGTCGAGCGTTTCGGCACCGATGCGCGCGACGTGCGCGAACCGCCCGAACCACAGCAACGGCAGGCCGTCCTCGGGCACGCGCGCACGGCCGGCGAGTTTGGGCTCAAGTGCATAGCCCGCCTCGAACCCGATGAACCCCGCCAGATGTCCGGGTGTGCTGCACATCGCTGCCAGCGCCGGCCCGACTTCGGCGGCGCTATCGGCGCGGATCACGCCCTCCAGCCCGGTAAACAGCCGCGCCCGTGCGCCGCGCTCGCGGGCGTCATCGAGCAGCACGAACGGCTGGGTCGGATCGAATTCGGGCAACATCGCCTGTCTCCATAGCGTGCGCGCGCGCCGCCGTCGCCTGCCGGTGACAAGTCGCGTCGTCGCGGCTAGGTTGGGCGCAACCAGACAAAGGGCTCCACATGACCAAGTTCGCCATCATTGCCGCATTGCTGTGCACCACGCCGCTTGCGGCCCAAACTTCTGCACCTGCGGCACCTGCCGCACCGCTCACCGTCATTCACGCCGGGCGCTTGCTCGACCAGCCGGGCAAGCCGGCGCGCGGGCCGTCGACGGTCACCGTGCAGGGCGGCCGCATCGTCAGCGTTGTGGACGGCTTCACCCCGGCCCCGGCGGGCGCGACGGTGATCAACCTCGAATCGAGCTTTGTGCTGCCCGGACTCATCGACAGCCACGTCCACCTCGAATCGGATGCCGGCGGCACCGCAGGGCTGGTCGAAGGCGTCACCGACAGCGTCGCGACGCGCGCCTTCCGCGCCGAAGTCAACGGCCGCAAGACGCTGATGGCGGGGTTCACCACGGTGCGCAATCTCGGCGGCGCGGACGGCATCACGATGGCACTGCGCGATGCGGTCGCGGCGGGCTGGGTGGTCGGGCCGCGCATCATTGACGCCGGCAACTCGATCTCGACAACCAGCGGCCACATGGACGCGACGCTCGGCATGGCGGAACAATTCTGGCCGGTTATCCAGCAGGACAATCTGTGCGACGGCGTCGATGCCTGCCGCAAGGCGGTGCGGCTGCAGATCCGCCGCGGCGTCGATGTCATCAAGATCGCCACCACCGGCGGCGTCAACAGCGTCATCGGCGCCGGCGTCGGCAAGCAGATCTACGCCGACGAGGTCAAGGCGCTGGTCGATACCGCGCACCTGTACAACAAGAAGATCGCCGTCCACGCGCACGGCGCCGACGGCATCAACATGGCGCTCGCGGCGGGCGCCGATTCGATCGAGCACGGCACGATGACCGACGCCGAAACCGTGCGGCTCTTCAAGGCGAGCGGCGCCTGGTACGTGCCGACGCTGTCGACGGTCAACGGCTACATCGAACGCCTGAAGGCCGACCCCAACGCCTATTCGCCGGCGGTGTATGAAAAGGTCCAGTGGCGGCTGCGGGTAACCGGCAAGAGCCTCGAAATCGCCTACCCGGCGGGCGTCAACATCGCCTTCGGCACCGACGCCGGCGTCTCCAAGCACGGCCGCAACGCCGACGAGTTCGAGCTGATGGTCAAGCACGGCATGCCCGCCGGCGCCGCCATCGTCGCCGCCACCACCGGCGCCGCGACCTTGCTCGGCGTCAGCAAGGATGTCGGCAGCCTCGAGCCCGGCAAGGCCGCCGACATCATCGCCGTCAGCGGCGATCCGCTGGCCGATGTGACGGTGCTCAAATCGGTAGGGTTCGTGATGAAGGGCGGCAAGGTTGTGAAGGGGCAGTAGCGCCCGGCCGCCGGCGTTTGCCTCGCCTGGCAGCGGCAGGGGGTGCGAAGCCGTCGCGCGCCTAGCCGCGCAGGCGTTGCACCCATGCGCCGGCGAAGGCACCGGCGAGCAGCAGCGCAACAGCGCCGGCAACGAGGACCAATGGTCCGGCCGGCAGGAATCCGGTGCTGAAGGAAATGTTGTCGTTGCCGATCTTCGGGTCGATGATAACGGGCTGGCCCTGCGCATCAGTCATGAACAGGATATATTCATATTTGTTCTTTGGCACGGTTGCATCCATCGCAATCGTGAAGCCTTGTTCGGCAGGGTCGCCTGCCGTGTAGGTGAAGCCACCGGGCAAGGCGCTGCCATTGTTGGTGCACGGCGTTTTGCCGTTTTCATAAATGCAGATCGGGTTGGCCTGGAATTTCAGGTTGGGGTCGTTGGTATAGATGCCGATCACAGCATCACCGTTCGACGCATCGGCGACGATATCGCCGTCCTTGGAAATCTTGTGCGATTTGACCTTGGCCTTGTCCTTGCCGCCGTCTTTTTTAGTGCCATAGATTTGCACCAGCGCGCTGGGCTGATCGGCAAATACGGGTAGACTCATGGCAGTTCCTCCCCCTCGGGCCGCCCATGCAATAGGCCGGTGCGACACCGTTCATTTCGCAAAGTTAACACATTGACGCCCGCATTCCAACGGCGGCCGATCATGCCGCCGTCGCCGGCAGCGCCTTGAGTTGCGCTTGCGTGCGGTCGCGCAGTGCCGTCATGCGCGGTTCTTCGGGGATGCCCGGTGGCGCGGTTTCGGCGATGATGCGCTTGTATTCGGCACCGGCTTCGGCGCTGCGGCCCAGCGCGCGCAAGGCCTCGGCCGCCTGCCAGCGCGCATTGCCGAGCAGCCAGCGCGCATCGCTGTCGTCGCGTCCGGCGGCGCGGAGCGTGCCGATACCGGCTTCGGCGGCGCGCGCAACCGCCAGCGCGCCGGCGTGGTTGGCCTGTTCGGCAAAGATTGCCGCGCGCAGCAGCCGCGCGCGCACTGCCAGCATCCGCCATTTGGTGACGCCGGTATCGCGTTCGCGCAGCGCGCGGGTGAGCGTGTAAGCCGTCGCCAGCGATCGTTGCGCGCCGGCGACATCACCGGCGGCCAGCGCGATCTGGCCGAGCAGCAAATGCGTCGTCGCCGCGGCTGCCGACCATTCGGTGTTTGCCGGATCGAGCTTGAGCAGCCGGTCGGCACTTGCCACCGAACGCGCCGCTGCTGCCCACGCGGCAGCGATTTCACCGCGTGTCAGGGCGATCCGCGCTGTCGCGCGCTCGGCGACCAGCAGGATGAGCTGTGCCGGGCTGTTTTCGGGGTCGCGCGCGAGCACCCTCCGGATCACCGCGATTTCAGTATTACGTTCGGCCTGCGCCTGCGTCAGTTCACCCAGCCGTTCATGTGCGTCCGCGACCCAGGCGAGCGACGTGGCGAGTGCGAGCTGTGCCGCAGCGTCGGCGGGCGCGCTGGCGGCGACGGCTTCGGCGACTTCGAGCGACCGCGCGAACGCTGCGGCGGCATCGGCGTTGCGTCCCTGGGCAAAGCGCAACGTGCCGAGGTTGCTATAGGCATAGTCGATTTCGGCGCGCCATTGCGGGTTGGCCGGGTCAAGCCTGACCAGTTGTTCGGCGAGCTGGCGGTATTTTTCGAATGCCGGCTCGGCCTTGGCGAAATTGCCGCGGCGATAGGCAATGTACCCGACCCAATAGACGCTCTGGGCGTGATCGAAGATTCGCCGGGCGTTGTTCGGGTCGCGTGCCAGCAGCTCGGCCGTGCTGGCGGCGGCGGTCTCGAAATTGGCGAGCGCCGAATCGAGATTGCCGCGCTGGTCCTGGATTTCGCCGATCAGTTGGACGACCCGCGCCCGTCGGCCGAGCGAATCGGGATCGAGCGCGCCGGCGTCCTGACGCTGGTAAAACGCCAGCGCGTGTTCGCCCAGCGTGTCGAGCGCCCCGAGCTTGCCCGAGGGTTCGAGCTT
>CALMPZ010000546.1 GCA_937871645.1 uncultured Polymorphobacter sp. | reverse complement strand
CGCCGGCTGCTGTGACGCCCGGACCGTTCCTCGTCTTCTTCGACTGGGACAAGTCGGCGATCACGCCGGAAGCCTCGGCGATCCTCGATCGCGCGGTTGAACAGTATCAGGCCACTGGCCAGACCAGCGTTGCGCTGGTGGGTCACACCGATACCTCGGGTTCGGCTGACTACAACCTGGCACTTTCGCAGCGTCGTGCCGATGCTGTGAAGGCTTACATGGTTGGCAAGGGCGTTCCGGAAGGTGCTGCATCGGCAACGGGTGCGGGTGAAACCAACCTGCTCGTCCAGACCGCCGACGGCGTTCGCGAACCGCAGAACCGTCGCGTCGAAATCACCTTCGGTGGTGCACCGACGCCGACCTCGAGCGGGCCCTGCACGCCGCAATAAGGCTTGCAGATCGCTCGTTCGGTTCGAACGAAAGACTGTTGGGGGTCGTCCGCAAGGGCGGCCCCCAATTGTTTTCCGGCAGCAGCCCGGGTGTCGCAGTTCCCGGCGGGGGGTTTCGGAATGACCGGGGCACGCCTATATCCACATCTGCGCCTTGACGAGGAAACCGATGGCCTGGGCCGGATTAAAATTGCCGAAGCTGCCGACACGTGATGCCTTGCTCGCGCAAAGCTGGTCACGCCCGTTCGCCCGCTATCTAGGCGCGCCGGTGCTGTGGCGCTGGAATCGCCGCGGCGTGGCGCGCGGGCTGGCGCTCGGCCTGTTCGTCGGCATCATGATTCCACTGGTGCAGTCACCGTTTGCGGCACTGTTGTCGGTCATCGCGCGCGCCAACCTGCCGGTCGCGGTGGTAGCCACCTTCATCACCAATCCGTTCACAACGCCGCTGGTGCTCTACAGCGCCTACCGGCTGGGGTCGCTGGTCATCGTCGCCGAACGCGCGAACCCGCTCGTCGATATGAGCCAGCCGCTGGCGTGGCTCGAAACCGCGTTCAACTGGCTGGCGACGGCGTCGCTGCCCACCGCGCTGGGCTTGCTGACGATGGCGACCATTGCCGCGCTCGTCGGCTATTTTGTCGTGCAGCTGGGTTGGCGCTGGCGCGTCGGGCGGCGCTGGACGCGGCGGGCGCAGGCGCGCCGGATCACGGCATTGGCCGCAGGGCAGGGGGCATCGGCATGAACGACGGCGTGCGCGACAAGCTGGTCGCCACCAAGCAGGCGTGGGCGCGCGCTGGGCGGCTGCTGACCGGCAAGCACGGCGACCCTGAAGCCGACCGCCTGCCGCCGGGGCAGCGGCTGGTGACGAACTGGCCGGTGCTCGATCTCGGCATCCAGCCCGATGTGCCGCGCAGCGCGTGGAAGCTCAAGGTCGACGGGCTGGTCGAAAACCCCGTCGCGTGGGACTGGGACGCATTTGCCGCACAGCCGGAATTCGAAGATGTCTCCGACGTCCACTGCGTCACCCAATGGTCGCGTTACGACAATCGCTGGACCGGCGTTTCGGTGGCGCATCTGCTGTCGGTGGTGCGACCGAAGCCCGACGCCCGGCACGTCATTCTCCACGGCTATGACGGCTACACCACCAACGTCCGCCTCGACCATTTCTCCGAAGCCGATTGCCTGCTCGCGCACAGCCATGACGGCGTGCCGCTGAGCCGCGAACATGGCGGGCCGGTGCGGCTGATCATCCCGCGCTATTATCTGTGGAAGTCGGCGAAGTGGCTCAAGCGCATCGAATTTGTCGGCGCCGACAAGCCCGGTTTCTGGGAAGTGCGCGGCTATCACAACGAAGGCGACCCCTGGACCGAACAACGATATGGCTGACCGGCTGCCCGACGTGCTGGGCATGCCGGTCCGGATATCGGCGATGGTCGAGGCGCTGCCATGCGGCCTGGCGCTGCTCGATCCGCAAGATCGTTTCCTGTTCTGCAACAGCGCCTTCATCGCCAGCTTCGGTATCGAGGGCGACCCGCGCGGCCAGGATCCGGCGCAGCTGCTGATTGCCGAAGATCGGGCCGGCTTCGCGGCAGCGATGGCCAGCGCGCGATCGAGCGAAACCGGCACCAGCGAATTTCACGCGCGTTTGGCCAACCATGCCGACGAACATGTCACGCTGATGATGGCGCATTCGCCGCCGGCCGCCGCCATGGCGGGCAGCGAGTTGCTGATCGGCGTGCGCGACATTCGCGAACAGCTGCGGCTCGAGGCCAAGGTGGCGCAGGTCACCAAGATGCAGGCGGTGGGCCAGCTCGCCGGTGGTGTCGCGCACGATTTCAACAACGTGCTGACCGCAATGCTCGGGCTGTGCGACCAGTTGCTGACGCGGCATTTGCCCGGCGACACCGACTTTGACGACATCGACCAGATCCGCATCAACGCCAATCGCGCCGCCGCACTGGTGCGCCAGTTGCTGGCGTTCGCGCGCCAGCAGACGCTGCAGCCGCGCCTGCTCGACCTGCGCGATGTGCTCGATCCGTTGCGGCCGCTGCTGCAACGCCTGCTCGGGCCGGCGATCGAGCTCGAATATACCTACTCGCATGCGGCCGGCCGCGTCCGCGCCGACCCGGGGCAGCTCGAACAGGTCGTCGTCAACCTCGCCGTCAATGCCCGCGACGCCATGCTCGACGGCGGCCGGCTGAGCGTGGCGACGCGTTTGATTGCAGCTGATGCGGTGGCCAGCCTCAACCAGTCGATCATGCCGGCGGTCGGCTTTGTCGAGCTTTCGGTGAACGATACCGGCACCGGAATCGCACCCGAAATTGCCTCGCGCATCTTCGAACCGTTCTTCACCACCAAGCCGCTGGGGCACGGCACCGGCCTCGGGCTCGCGTCGGTCTATGGCATCGTCAAGCAGAGCGAGGGCTTCATTTTCATGCACCCGCGACCCGAAGGCGGCACGCGGTTCAGCGTCTATCTGCCGGCCGACGGCTCGGGCGCGACCGCCGACGCCGGTGTTGCCGGGCCGGCGGCCGCGCCAGCGACGCTGCACGGACGGGTGCTGCTCGTCGAAGACGAGCGCGCCGTCCGCCTCGTTGTTGAACGATCACTGCAGCGCATGGGGCTCGACGTCACCAGCGTCGGCGATGCGGCGGATGCGCTCGACGTGCTGCAGGACACCAACGGCGACTTCGATTTGCTGATTACCGACCTCGTCATGCCCGGCATGGACGGCGTCCAGTTGGTGCATGCGGCGCAGGAACGCTACCCGACGTTGCGGACGATTTTGATGTCGGGATATGCCGAGCCGCCGCAACGTGCCGCCGCCGGCGAATACGGCATGCACTTTCTCGCCAAGCCGTTTGCGTCTTCGGAGCTGCTGGCGGTCGTCCACGCCGCATTTCCGTCGCTAAAAATCTGATTTCATTGTTTTAAATTAAAATTCGGCCGCCATTCGTTCGCTACTTGTTCTACTGGAACAAATAGGGTACTTCTATCCCTCATTAGGGTCGTTGTATGGCACCGGGCAACCGGTTAGGGATGGAGCAGAACGATGGCAGCAGCACTCAAAATTGTGAGCGGTGACATGGACAAGGCGAAGGCGCTCGAAGCAGCGCTGGCACAGATCGACCGGGCATTCGGCAAGGGCTCGGTGATGAAACTCGGCTCGCGCGAGGCGATGGAAGTCGAGGCGATTTCGAGCGGCTCGCTCGGCCTCGATATCGCACTGGGCATCGGTGGCCTGCCGCGCGGCCGTGTCGTCGAAATCTACGGCCCGGAAAGCTCGGGCAAGACCACGCTGGCGCTGCATGTCATTGCCGAAGCGCAAAAGGCCGGCGGCACCGCAGCGTTCGTCGATGCCGAACATGCGCTCGACCCCGCCTATGCCAAGAAGCTCGGCGTCAACATCGACGAGCTGATCGTCTCGCAGCCCGATACCGGCGAGCAGGCACTCGAAATCGTCGACACGCTGGTGCGCTCGAACGCCATCGACGTGCTGGTGGTCGATTCGGTGGCAGCCCTGGTGCCGCGTGCCGAAATCGAAGGTGAAATGGGCGACAGCCATGTCGGCCTGCAGGCCCGTTTGATGAGCCAGTCGCTGCGCAAGCTGACCGGCAGCATCTCGCGGTCGCGCTGCATCGTCATCTTCATCAACCAGCTGCGCATGAAGATCGGCGTGATGTACGGCAACCCCGAAACCACCACCGGCGGCAACGCGCTGAAATTCTACGCCAGCGTCCGCCTCGACATCCGCCGCACCGGCCAGATCAAGGACCGCGACGACGTCGTCGGCAACACGACGCGAGTCAAGGTCGTCAAGAACAAGGTCGCACCGCCGTTCAAGCAGGTCGAATTCGACATCATGTACGGCGAAGGCATCTCGAAGATCGGCGAAATCCTCGACCTCGGCGCCAAGGCCGGCGTTGTCGAAAAGTCGGGTGCCTGGTTCTCGTTCGATTCGATCCGCATCGGCCAGGGCCGCGAGAATTCAAAGAAGTATCTGCGCGACAACCCCGAAATCTGCGCGCGCATCGAAAAGGCCATTCGCGACAATGCGACGGGCATTTCGGAAGCTCTGCTCGTCGGCCCGAGCAGCGAAGACGATACCGACGACGCCGAATAAGACACGCGTTCGTCGCTTCAAAATGACTCAGGCCCGTCGGGAAACCGGCGGGCCTTTGGCTTTGGCGCGATTGACTTGCAGCCGCCGGTCTTTTCACCTTGGCCGCGAACGCCTAGATACGGGGGAAGCTGGTTTAGATTCCTTGGAAGTTCAAGGGCCTCCGGCGGGCAGGCCTGA
>CALMPZ010000545.1 GCA_937871645.1 uncultured Polymorphobacter sp. | reverse complement strand
GGCCGGGATCCATCTTTCTTTACCAACGCTTGTTTGAAGGCAACTGGGTCCCGGCCTGCGCCGGGATGACGATGGGTTCTTATTCAAATGGGTGCAGGCCTCAGGCCTGCCCGCCGGAGGCTCTTTCGTCCGTTCTATCAGCCGTACAGCTTATCCAGCCGCACCGCGTAAATCTCCTTGAGCACGTGCCGGCGGATCTTCAGGCTTGGCGTCATTTGCAGGTTTTCGACCGTGAACGGTGCATCGGCGATGATGACGCGGCGGACCTTTTCGACCGTCGCGATGCTGGCGTTGACGCGGTCGACGGCGGCCATCACCGCGCGGTGGAATTCGGGTTCGTCCTTGAGCTTGGCGGGGTCGGTGGGCATGCCCTTTTCGCGGGCCCAACTCATCGCCCATTCGGGATCGGGGACGACGACACCGACGAGGTAGGGCCGGCGGTCGCCATAGACCATCGCCTGGACGATTTCGGTTTGCAGCGTCAACATGCCCTCGACACGTTGCGGCGCGACATTGTCGCCCTTGTCGTTGACGATGATGTCCTTCTTGCGGTCGGTGATGACGATATGGCCATCCTCGTCGAAATGGCCGATGTCGCCGGTTAGCAGCCAGCCGTCCTGCAGAACCTTGGCGGTGTCGACTTCGTTCTGCCAATAGCCGTGCATGACGAGTTCGCCGCGCACCTTGATTTCGCCGTCAGGGGCGATTTCGACTTCGACGTCGTCGAGCACCGGGCCGACGGTGTGGATCTTGATGCGGCGGCTTGGGCGGTTGCACGAAATCAGCGGCGCGGCTTCGGTCTGGCCATAGCCCTGCAGCAGCTTGATGCCGAGCGATTCGAAGAACAGCCCGACTTCGGGGTTGAGCGGCGCGCCGCCCGACACCAGTGCCTTGAGATTGCCGCCGAAGCGTTGCTGGACCTTGTGGCGCACGGTCTTGTCGAGCAGCGCGTCGAACGGCCGCTCCCAGAACGGCAGGCCCTGGTTCTCGTAACGCTTGCGGCCCAGCCGCATCGCCTGGTTGAACATCACGACGGCGATGCCGCCCTGTTTCTCGATGGTCTTGACGATGCGGGCGCGCAACACTTCGAACAGTCGCGGCACGACGACCATCAGCGTCGGCTTGACCTCCTCCATGTTGGCGGCGAGCTTTTCAAGGCCTTCGGCGTAATAGATGCTGGCGCTGAGCCCGATCGGCACGAACTGACCGCAGGTGTGCTCATAGGCGTGGCTCAGCGGCAGGAACGACAGGAAGCTGTCGGGATCGGGCGGGAAGTCTTCGGCAATGACGCGGATGGCGCTGGCGACGTTGCACAGGATGGCGCCGTGGTGCTGGCGTACGCCGCGCGGCGCGCCACCGGTGCCCGAGGTGTAGATCAGGCAGGCGAGGTCGCCGCGTTGCGCGGTTTGTGCGGCGCGCGTCGCGGTGACATCG
>CALMPZ010000544.1 GCA_937871645.1 uncultured Polymorphobacter sp. | reverse complement strand
GGCAGCACCGCGGCGCGGCAGCAAAACCGGCAATGCAGCGGGGGCCGGTTCGAGCACCGAGCGATAGTGTTCGAGCATCGCGCCGTTGATTTCGTCCCAGTCGTAGCGCGAGCTGGCGGCGAGCCCGCTGCCACCGGCGGCAACGCGCGCCAGCGGATCGGCGATATAGGCGGCGAGCGCATCGGCAAAACCGGCAATCGAGCCAGGTGCGATCAGGCGGCCACTGACTCCGTCGTTGACGAGCGAGCTACTGCCCGTCGAGATGGCTGCGACCACGGGCAGGCCGCTCGCCATCGCTTCGAGCGTCACGTTGCCGAAAGTTTCGGTGGTCGACGGGTTGAACAGCATGTCCATCGAGGCATAGGCACGCGCCAGCGCCTCGCCCTCGAGGTGGCCGGTGAGGATGGCGCCGGGGATGTGTTCGGTCAGCCAGTCGCGTGCCGGGCCTTCGCCGACCATGACGACACGATGCTTGACGCCGCGACGTTCAAGCTCGGCGATGGTATCGGCAACGACGTCGAGGCCCTTTTCATGCACCAGCCGGCCAACGAAGCCGACGACGACTTCGCTGTCGGCGATGCCCAAGGCCCGGCGCCAGTCGGTATCGCGGCGCGACGGCTTGTAGAGGTTGCGGTCGACGCCGCGGCTCCAGATCCGGACGTGTTCGTTCATGCGCTGCGCGCGCAGCAGGTCGGCCATGCTTTCCGACGGCGCATAGATGCCGGCGAGGTCGCCGTAGAAGCTGCGCAGCATGTTTTCGCCGACGCGCGTCAGCCAGCCGATGCCATAGTAACGGAAATAGGTTTCAAAGCGCGTGTGCACCGATGCCACGATCGGCACGTTCAGCGACTTGGCGAACTTCTTGGCGCGGTGGCCGAGCAGGTCGGGCGCCGACAGATGCACGAGATCGGGCGCAAAATCGCGCAAATCGCGCTTCAGCGCCGGCGTCAGGCCGAGCCCGACGAGATATTCACCGCGGCCGGGCATGCGGAACGACGGGACCGACACCAATGTGCCGCTGTGGACGAACGCCGGCGTGTCGCTGGTCGGTGAGTAGACGCGGACCGTGACGCCCTTGCGTTCAAGATACGCCACGAGGCGGTTGAGCGCCTGGTTGGCGCCATCCTTGACGTAGTTGTAGTTGCCCGAAATGAGCGCAACGCGCAGCCCCTGCCCCGGTGTGGACAGCGGGGCGACGGGACGCGCGAACTGGGGGTGGCTCAGCTCCATGCTGCCCGTCTACGCGCCGATAATGGCGACGATAGGGCATGAAAACGACAGGCTGGCGACAGGTCGCCGCTTTCGCACGTCTTGCCGCCGGCCACTCTGCAATTGCGTAGCAATAGCAGTGTAAACTTCGCGCAAAATGCCCG
>CALMPZ010000543.1 GCA_937871645.1 uncultured Polymorphobacter sp. | reverse complement strand
CCCTTTGCATTTGGCTGCGCGCGTTTTTGGCGTTGACGCTGCGGTGCGACGCGCCTAGTGCGACTGGCAGCGCCGCCATCCTGACGGCTCGCTCCCCCGGCCATCGCTATTCCCCATAGACGACAGCGCCCGGGCATCTGACGAGACCAGACCCACATGCATCTTAGCGATTTGAAGCGCAAAACCCCCGCCGAACTGGTGGCCATGGCCGAAGAACTCGGTGTTGAAAACGCTTCCACCCTGCGCAAGCAGGACATTTTATTCTCCATTCTCAAAGCATTGGCCGATAATGGCACGCTCATCATGGGCAGCGGCACGATCGAGGTCATGCCCGACGGTTTCGGCTTCCTGCGTTCGGCGGAATCGAACTACCTCGCCGGCCCCGACGACATTTACGTGGCGCCGGTGCAGGTCCGCAAATTCGGCATGCGCACCGGCGACACGATCGAAGGCGAGATCCGCGCGCCCAAGGACGGCGAGCGCTATTTCGCGCTGACCAAGCTGATTGCGATCAACTTCGACGACCCCGATGTCGTCCGCCACCGCGTCAATTTCGACAATCTGACGCCGCTGTATCCTGACGAAAAGCTCCGCCTCGACACGCTTGATCCGACGATCAAGGACAAGAGCGCGCGCGTCATCGACATCGTCAGCCCGCAGGGCAAGGGCCAGCGCGCGCTGATCGTGGCGCCGCCGCGCGTCGGTAAAACCGTGCTGCTGCAGAACATTGCCAAGGCGATCAGCCACAACCACCCCGAAGTTTATCTGATCGTGCTGCTGATCGACGAGCGCCCCGAAGAAGTCACCGACATGCAGCGTTCAGTAGTCGGCGAAGTCATCAGCTCGACGTTCGACGAACCCGCGCAGCGCCACGTGCAAGTCGCCGAAATGGTCATCGAAAAGGCCAAGCGGCTGGTCGAGCACAAGCGCGACGTGGTGATCCTGCTCGATTCGATCACCCGCTTGGCGCGCGCCTACAACACCGTGGTGCCGAGTTCGGGCAAGGTGCTGACCGGCGGTGTGGACGCCAACGCGCTGCAGCGCCCGAAGCGCTTCTTCGGCGCGGCGCGCAACATCGAAGAAGGCGGCAGCCTGTCCATCATCGCCACCGCGCTGATCGACACCGGCAGCCGCATGGACGAAGTCATCTTCGAAGAGTTCAAGGGCACCGGTAACAGCGAGATCGTCCTCGACCGCAAGATCGCCGACAAGCGCGTCTTCCCGGCGATCGACATCGGCAAGTCGGGCACCCGCAAGGAAGAGCTGCTCGTCGACAAGAACGTGCTGTCGAAGATGTGGGTGCTGCGTCGCATCCTCATGCAGATGGGGACGATCGATGCGATGGAATTCCTGCTCGACAAGATGAAGGATTCTAAGAGCAACGAAGACTTTTATGACGCGATGAATCACTGACGAGGCGCGGCGCGCGCCAAGGCAAAATTTGCTCTTCGCGAATTTTGCCTTGGCGCAAGACTCGCGCCCGTCCGGCCGGCGAGGCGGGCGGCGCACTTGCCGCCCGAACTCGGCCGACGGTGTGGCTTGGCCACGCTCTTTCTACCTTCCTGTCTTTTCGCAGAAACCCCTCACCCCGCTCGCGCAAGCGCGCGAGTCGCCCTCTCCCGCAAGGGGAGAGGGTAGCGTGGCGCGGCTTTGCCGCGACAATGCACAACCCGCATTGCATCCCCCCGCGCATCGCCTAGGATATCCCCATAAACCCGCACAAAGCGGCCACTAAGGGGTACCCAATGTCACCAGTCACGCGCGTCTTCGGCGCCGTCATCGCCACGTTGCTCGCCGCGCAATCCCAGGCGCAGACCCTCCGCCCCGACCAGACGCAGTTCCGCGCGCTCTACAAAGAACTCGTCGAAACCAACACGACGCTGTCGGCCGGCAGCTGCACGCTGGCGGCGCAGCGCATGGCCGCACACCTCAAGGCCGCGGGCTTCAAGGACAGCGAACTCAACGTCTTCAGCATACCGACCAACCCCAAGGAAGGCGGGCTGGTGGCGGTGCTGCCGGGCAGCGACCCCAAGGCCGGCGCGATCCTATTGCTCGCGCACCTCGATGTCGTCGAGGCCAATCGCGCCGACTGGACGCGCGACCCGTTCTTGCTGGTCGAGGAGAATGGCTGGTTCTATGCGCGCGGCGCGTCCGACGACAAGGCGCAGGCGGCAATCTTCACCGACACGATGGCGCGGCTCAAGGCCGGCAAGCCGCCGCGCCGCACGCTCAAGCTGGCGCTGACCTGCGGCGAGGAAACCGGCGGCGCGTTCAACGGTGCCGAGTGGCTGGTCAAGAACCACAAGGACTGGATCGCCGCCGATTTCGCGTTGAACGAAGGCAGCGTCGGCATCCGCAACAAGGAAGGCAAGCATGTCTCGCTCGGCATGCAGGCGGGCGAGAAGGTCTATCAGGATTTTCGCATCGAAGCGACCAACCCGGGCGGCCACAGCAGCCGCCCGCGCCCCGACAATGCGATTTACGAGCTCGCCGCGGCGCTGGTGCGCATCGGCCAATATGAGTTCCCGGTGCAGTTCAGCGACACGACACGCGCCTATTTCACCGAGACCGCCAAGCTGACCGGCGGCGAAACCGGCGCCGCGATGACCGCGCTGCTCGCCAATCCGAATGACGCGGCGGCCAACGCCATTGTGTCGAAGGACCCGACCTTCCATTCGATGCTGCGCACCACCTGTGTCGCCACCGAGCTCGATGGCGGCCATGCCAAGAACGCGCTGCCGCAGCGCGCCGGCGCCAACATCAACTGCCGCATGTTCCCCGGCGACCCCATCGAAAATGTCCGCGCGCAGCTCGTCAAGGCCGCCGCCGATCCGTCGCTCAGCATCAAGCCGAGCGGCGAGATCAGCCCGACCCCGCCGCCA
>CALMPZ010000542.1 GCA_937871645.1 uncultured Polymorphobacter sp. | reverse complement strand
TGCGGTGCACGCTGGACGAGAGCTTGGCCGGGAAGGCAGTGAAGTGCGGCAGCTGCGGGTATTGCGCACGATGCTGACCGGGCGCTGAGCTGCGGCGGCGACGCGCCTTGCCGCCTACGCGCCAACCGTCTAAGCGCGCGCTGAGATGAACAGCGAATTCGGCCTTCCCCGCACAGCAATCGTCACCGGCGGCGCCAGGCGCATCGGTGCTGCGCTGGTGCGCGCGCTCGCTGCCGACGGCTGGCACGTCGCCATTCACTGCAACACCTCGCGCGACGAAGCCGATGCGCTATGTGCCGAACTGCGTGCGGCAGGGCAGGGCGCGCACGTCATCGTTGCCGACCTTGCGGACGCCGGCAGCGCCGCGCAGATCGTGGCGCAAGCGCAAGTCGATGCGCCACCACTGGGCATGCTGGTCAACAATGCCTCGCGCTTCGACTATGACACCATCAGCGATTTCGATGTCAGCGGCTGGGACCGTCACCTCGATGTCAATCTGCGCGCGCCGGCGCTGCTGACGCAGGCGTTTTCGGCGGCGCTGCCCGACGGGCTGAGTGGCCTCATCGTCAACCTGCTCGACGTCAAGCTCTACGCGCTCAACCCCGATTATTTCAGCTACACGATCAGCAAGTTCGGGCTGCTCGGGCTGACCGAACTCAGCGCCCGTGCCTTGGCGCCGCGCATCCGCGTCGCCGGCATCGCGCCGGCGGTGACGATGGTCAGCGGGCCGCAGTCGCGCGACAATTTCGCCGCAGCGCACGTCCACAACCCGCTGGCGCGCGGCGTCACGGTCGAGGAGATCGTCGGCGCATTGCGCTTCATCGTCGCGACGCCGACTTTGCACGGCCAGGTCATCACTTTGGATGCCGGCCAACGTTTGATGGGACTGCCGCGCGACGTGGCCTTCATGGTGGACCAATGACATTTACAACCACACTCGAAGGCATGGTGCCCGCCGCACTCGCGCCAAAGACGCGCAAGATCATCCTGCGCGATTTCGACTTTCCCTGCGATATCGGTTTCCACGATTTTGAAATCGGCACGCCGCAGCGGCTGCGCGTCAATATCGAAGTCTGGCTGGAAAAGCGCGCCTTCCCCGAATGCGACAGCGTCGACCAGGCCTGGGACTATGACTGGCTGCGCAGCGCGGTGCTGGCGCTGAGTAGCGGCCGCCGCTTCAACCTGCAGGAAACCGTGTGCCGCGAAATCTATGACCTGATCGCCGGCCGCGACGGAGTCGCGGCACTCAGCGTTTCGACCTGCAAACCCGATATTTATCCCGATTGCGCCGGTGTCGGGGTCTATCTGGCGTCATTCTAACGGCGG
>CALMPZ010000541.1 GCA_937871645.1 uncultured Polymorphobacter sp. | reverse complement strand
AGGCCTCAGGCCTGCCCGCCGGAGGCTCTTAAATACCCCTATTTAAGCAGCGGCGACTCCGGATCGATCACCAAAATCGGCTTCAACGTCGCGCCGCTTTCAGAATCGGCGACGGCGCGGTTGATGTCGGCGAGCGGGTAGTAGCGCACCAGTTTTTCGAACGGGAACTTGCCCTGGCGCCACAGCGTGATCAGTTTGGGGATGAACAGGTGCGGGACGGCGTCGCCTTCGACGACATAGCCCATCGACTTGTTGATCAGCGCGCCGACCGGCACGGTGATTTCGGCGCCGGCCTTCGACACGCCGATGAAGGCGCAGCGGCCGCCGGTGCCGAGGCATTCGACGGCCTGGCGGATGACCGGCGGCAGTGCGCTGGTATCGACCGAGAAATCGACGCCGTCGGGCAGGATGGCACGCACCGCTTCGACCGGATCACCGGCGCCGGCGTTGACGACATGCGTCGCGCCGAGCTCCTTTGCCAGCTTGAGCCGGTTGTCGTGGAGGTCGACCGCGATAACGGTGGTGCAGCCGCTGGCGACCGCCGCCATCAGCGCCGCAAGGCCGACGGCGCCCGCCCCGAACACCACGAAACTGCTGCCCGGCCCCGGTTTCAGCGCGTTGAGCACGGTGCCCGAGCCGGTCATCAGCCCGCAGCCCAGCGGGCCCATCAGCGCCAGCGGCACGTCATCGGGGATCTTGACCACCGAGTGCTTGTTGGCGACCGAATGCGTCGCGAACGCCGACTGGCCGAAGAACATGCCGCCGATGCGTTCACCGTCGCAGCCGCAGATCGGCGAGCTGCCATCGGCGCGCATCGCCATCAGGTTGAGCAGCCCGAACTGCACGCAGCGCATCGGCTGGCCCGACGCGCAATGCTTGCACTCGCCGCAATACGCCGGCGCCAGCACGACATGGTCGCCGACCGCGACATGGGTGACATCGGCGCCGACCGCTTCGACAACGCCGGCGCCTTCATGGCCGAGCACGGCGGGCAGCGGCGTCGGCAGGTACTGGTCGCGCACCGTCATGTCCGAATGGCAGATGCCGGTGGCGACGATGCGCACCAGCACTTCATCGGCGCGCGGCGCTTCGAGAACGGCCTTTTCGACAGTCCACGGCTTGAACGATTCGCGCAGGACGGCGGCGGTAATGTCGGTCATTTTACAATCCTTGTGCAGCAGTGTTCGGGTGGGGGCTTCAGCCCGGCGTCTTGGCGACGCGCGGCAGGTTCGCGAGGTTCGAAATCCACGGCTGCTCGCTGTCGCAATAGACTTGCATCGTCGGCTGCAGCCAGCTGACATCATCGAACGATGCCGCCTTGATGGCGACCAGCCCCTGTGCCGTCAGCCCCTCGGTTTTCGACACGATGGGCGAGCCGCATTTGGGGCAGAAGCAGCGCTGCACGGTGCCGCCGCTGTCAGCGGTATCGAGATAGGTTTCGGGCTGGCCCTCGATCGCCAGCGCGCCGGCGGCCGCGATCGCCACCACCGAAAACGCCGAGCCGGCGGTCTTCTGGCAATTTCGGCAATGGCAGACGGCGGTCACCGCCGGGTCGCCGGTCAGTTTGAAACGGATATTGCCGCACAGGCAGCCGCCGACATGGTCGGTCATCGATCATTTCCCCAGATGTTATCCAGCGACCGCTAGCATGGGTGCGCGTCGCAGTGCAGCACTTTTTGCACGCGTCACCGCCAACTGCTAAGCCATCGCGATGCGTTTGAAGTTCCTGGTTCTATTGTGCGCCGCCGTGATCGCGGTACCGGCCCAAGCTGCCCCCGCAATGTGGCGCGTGCATGACACCGACACCGAAGTCTTCCTGTTCGGGACGATCCACGAATTGCCGGCCACCGCGACCTGGCAATCGCCGCGCATTCTCGATGCCTTCGACGCGGCAGATTCGCTCGTCGTCGAAGTCGATATTCCCGACGATCCCTATGTCGTGGCGCGTGCCGTCGAAGCACTGGGCATCCAGTCGGGACTGCCGCTGCTCATCGACCGCGTGCCCAAAGACCGCCGCGCCGCGCTGCTCAAGGCCGTTGACGAGGCCAAGTTGCCGATTGCCGCCGCCGACCGCATGCGGACCTGGCTGGCGGCAATCACCATCAGCGACCGCCTCATCGACAGTGCGGGCTTCGACGCGACGCACGGCGCCGACACGCTGCTGATGCAGCGCGCCCGCACCGCCAACAAACCGATTGTCGGGCTGGAGACGATCGAGCAGCAGCTCGGCTATTTCGACACGCTGACCGAGGCTGACCAGCGCAAGCTGCTGGTGGCGACGCTCGACGACATGGGCACGGCACGCGCCGATGCCGAAAAGCTCGTCGCCGACTGGCTGGCGGGCAATATCGATGCCATCGGTGCCAACGCCGACCGCGAACTGCGCACCACGCCCGAGTTGCTGGCGCGGCTGGTGCAGCAGCGCAACGCGCGCTGGGCGAGCTGGATCGAAGGCGTCATGAAGCGCCCCGGCAAGGTGTTCATCGCCGTCGGCGCCGGGCATCTGGCGGGCCCCGACAGCGTCCAGTCAATGCTTGAGGCCAGGGGCATCAAGGTCGAACGGATTCCCTGACGCCACAGCCGCTGGTGCAACCTGCTTGCGTTGGCGCGCCGCTGCCCCTATAGCCGCCGCTCCCTGCGCCCGCATCCCTGGAGGCGCGCAGGGTTTTTGCTATGGAGAAAGCACAATGAGCGAAACGCTGAAGCTTTCGGCCGAGATGCGCGAACGGGCTGGCAAGGGAGCCTCCCGTGCTGTTCGTCTGACTGGTCGAGTCCCCGCCGTGATTTACGGCAACAAGCTGGCCCCGGTGACGATTCACGTCGAGGAAAAGGCGCTGGTCAAGCACCTGCACACCGGCCATTTCATGAATTCGGTCGTCGAGCTCGAACTCGGCGGCGCTGTCGAGCGCACCCTGCCGCGCGACGTCCAGTTCCACCCGGTCACCGACCGCCCGATCCATGTCGATTTCTATCGCCTGTCGGCGAACGCGGTCATCCACGTCATGGTGCCGGTGCACTTCATCGATGAAGACAAGTCGGTCGGCATGAAGAAGGGTGCCGTGCTCAACGTCGTCCGTCACGAAGTCGAACTGATCTGCCCGGCGGATTCGATCCCCGAACAGCTCAACGTCAGCGTGGCCGGCAAGGATGTCGGCGATTCGATCCACATTTCGAGCGTGACGCTGCCCGAAGGCGTCAAGCCGGTGATCGACCGCGACTTCACCATCGCCACGCTCGTCGCGCCGTCGGCGCTGCGCAGCGAAACCGACGAAGCTGCCGCTGCGGAAGCACCGGCCGCCTAAGGCGAAACGGAACAGCCGGGACCATCAGCGATGCTTGTCTTCGCCGGTCTCGGCAACCCCGGTGCCGCCTATGCGCTGCACCGTCACAACATCGGCTTCATGGCGGTCGACACGATTGCCGAAGTGCATGGCTTCGATCCGTGGCGCATCCGTTTTCAGGGCTGGGCGGCCGAAGGGCGCATCGGTGGCGAAAAGCTGCTGTTGCTCAAGCCCGCGACGTTCATGAACGAAAGCGGCCGCTCGGTCAGCGAGGCACTGCGCTTCTACAAGCTCGGCCCCGAAGCGCTGACGGTGTTCTACGACGAGCTCGATCTCGCGCCGTTCAAGGTGCGCGTGAAGTTCGCCGGAGGTGCGGCGGGCCATAACGGCATCCGTTCGATCGACAGCCACATCGGTCCCGACTATCGCCGCGTCCGGCTCGGCATCGGCCATCCGGGTCACAAGGACCGCGTGACGGGCCATGTGCTCGGCAACTTTGCCAAGGCCGAACACGACGACCTCGCCGACCTGCTCGGCGCGGTAGCCGCCGAAGCCGAATGGCTGGTAAAGGGCGACGACGCACGCTTCGTCAACGACGTCGCGTTGCGTACGGCAAAAGACTAACCCCTCCCTTTCAAGGGAGGGGCGACTCAGCGCAGCTGAGCGGGGGTGGGTGCTTTCGCAGGCACCGGCAGATCCCGCCCAGTCCGGGCAGAGTCACCCACCCCCGCTCGCGCGTCGCGCGAGTCGCCCCTCCCTTGAAAGGGAGGGGTCACAGATGAGGACGGCGCCATGGGTTTTCGTTGCGGAATTGTCGGGCTGCCCAATGTCGGCAAATCGACCTTGTTCAACGCGCTGACGCAGACCGCGTCGGCGGCGGCTGCCAACTACCCGTTCTGCACGATCGAGCCCAACGTCGGTAACGTCCCCGTCCCCGATCCGCGCATGGAGGCAATCGCCAAGATCGCCGGATCGCAGAAGATCATCGAAACCCAGCTCGGCTTCACCGACATTGCCGGCCTGGTGCGCGGCGCGTCGAAGGGCGAAGGGCTGGGCAACCAGTTCCTCGGCAACATCCGCGAAACCGACGCCATCGTCCACGTCCTGCGCTGCTTCGTCGATGACGATGTCACGCACGTCGAAGGCAAGATCGATCCGGTGTCCGACGCCGAAACCGTCGAGACCGAGCTGATGCTGTCCGACCTCGAAAGCCTCGAAAAGCGCGTGCCGGCGTTCGCCAAGAAGGCGACGCAGGGCGACAAGGAAGCCAAGGTCGCCGCGCGCGTCCTCGGCGAGGCGCTCGACCTGCTGCGCGACGGCAAGCCGGCGCGGCTGACGGTGCCCAAGGACGAGGAAGAAGCCCGCGTCTTCGCACAGGCGCAACTGCTCACCGCCAAGCCGGTGCTCTATGTCTGCAATGTCGAGGAGGCCTCCGCCTCGACCGGCAACGCGCTCTCCGAAAAGGTCTTCGCCAAGGCCGCCGCCGAAGGCGCCAAGGCCGTCGTCATCTCCGCTGCCATCGAAGCCGAAATCGCCCAGATGGACGCCGCCGACCGCCCCGACTTCCTCGCCGAACTGGGGCTGACCGAAACCGGCCTCGCGCGCGTCATCCGCGCCGGCTACGACCTGCTCCACCTGATTACCTATTTCACCGCCGGCCCCAAGGAAACCCGCGCCTGGACGATCGAAAAGGGCACGCACGCCCCCGCAGCCGCCGGCGTCATCCACAGCGATTTCGAAAAGGGCTTCATCCGCGCCGAAACCATCGCCTTTGACGACTATGTCGCGTTCAACGGCGAAGCCGGCGCGCGCGAACACGGCAAGTTCCGGTCGGAAGGCAAGGACTATGTCGTGGCTGACGGTGATATCCTGAACTTCAGGTTCAACGTCTAAGGGCCTCCGGCGGGCAGGCCTGAGGCCTGCACCCATTTGAAGAGCGCACAATAATTGGGTGCAGGGGTCACCCCTGCCCGCCGGAGGCTCTTCCCTTTACCGCTCCATTCCGCTTGAATGATTGCGTGGGCAAACCGGGCATTCGACAATGAGTTCAACGCGCGCGCATCGCGCCTTGCATCTGCGCAGCCGCATTGAAACGCGATTGCTGACGCTGTCGATGGTGTTGACCGCGCTGGTGGCAGTTTCGGGGATCATCGTCGGGTTGGTGTCGGGGTCGATGTCGATCCTGTTCGACGGCATGTTCTCGATCATCGATGCGGTGATGGGCGCTGTGACGCTGTCGGTGGCGCGGCTGCTGGTCAGCGAGGGCAACCGCCGCTACCAGTTCGGCTATTGGCATTTCGAACCGCTGGTGCTCGGGCTGCAGAGCTGCATCCTGGTGCTGCTGTACGGCTATGCCTTCTTCAACGCGGTCATGGCCGTACTGGCCGGCGGCACCGAGATCGAGTTCGGTCCGGCGCTTGTCTATGCCGCAGTCGTGTCGGTCATCTGCTTTGCGATGTACGCGGTCGAGCGGCGTGCCAACATGCGCATCGACTCCGAACTGGTCGACCTCGAGGCGCATAGCTGGTTGATGTCGGGGCTGATCACCGCAGCGCTGCTCATCGCATTTGCTGCCGGCGTGGCGATGGCGGGCACGCGCTACGAACGCTTCATACCCTATGTCGATCCGGCGGTGCTCGCGGCGCTGGCGCTGCTGCTGCTGCCGATTCCGCTGCTGGCGGCGCGCCGGGCGTTCGCCGAAATCTTCGGCATCACCCCGCCCGCCTATGACGCCGATGTCCGTGAGATCGTCGCGGAGGCCGTCGGCCGCTACGGCTTCGCCAGCTTCACCAGCTATGTCGCCAAGGTCGGCCGCGCCCGCTTCATCGAAATCTACATCGTGGTGCCGCCCGGCCATCCGATCCGCGGCATTGCCGAATTCGACCGCATCCGCCGCGAACTCGGCGATGCCATCGGCGACCCCGGCCCCGAACGCTGGCTGACGATCGTGTTTACCGGCGACCCTAGCCAGACATGAGGCCGGTTGCGGGGCAGCAGCAAAAGCTGCCCCGCTTTACCAGACTAGCCGAAGGTCAGCTCGACAATCTTGTCGGGTGTTGCCCGGCAATACATCGGGATGTTGCGCGTCGCGTCGGGATAGACGCCGACGAGCATCAGCCGGAAGCGGTAACCGCCATTGCCTTCCTCGACATCGATGATCTCGCCGACGCGGATCTCGCTGCCGCCGGTGGCGCCGATCTGCCGCGCCGCTTCGGTGAGGCAGGTGCTCGCCGAAGGCCGTGCGGCTGACGGCATCGCATTGATATCGACGTTGATCAGCGCCGGTGCGCCGCTGGTGTTGACAGGCGGCACATAGGCCGGCAGCGGTGGTGGCGCCACGCCCTGCACATAGACCACGTCGGGCTGGCTGGCCGCGCTGAGCAGCGCCAGCAGGCTGGTGGTTACCGCGACCCCAAACAGCACGCCACCAACCGACGGGCCGTCGTTGTAGTAATAGCGCGGCGGCGGGTAGTAGCCGCCATGCCAGCCGCCATAGGGCGGCCGCGGCGGACCGTAGTAGCCGCCGTTGGGTGGTCGGTAATATCCGCCGCCGGCGGGACGATACGCCGGGTAGCGGTTGACGTTGTTGATGTTGGTGTTGTGATTGATGTTGACGTTGTTGTTGTTGATGTTGACGTTGTTCTTGTTCCCGCCCTTGTTGTAGGTGTTGCCGCCCTTGTTGACGGTGTTGGCACCGGGGCGCGCCTTGTCGGTCTGTGCCGCGTAGCCGGGCTTTGCCGCCGGCTTGGCGTAGTTGCCGCCTGACGGTTTCGCCGGCTTGGCATAATTTCCACCGGCGGGCTTCGAATAACCACCGCCCGATGGCTTCGCCTGCTTCGAATAGCCGCCGCCCGATGGCTTCGCGTAGTTGCCGCCCGACGGCTTGGCCTGATTGCCGCCGCCTGATGGTCGCGCAGCGGGTGCCTGCTTTGTCTGACCGCCGCTGCGATCGCCCGGTGCAGCGGTTGCCGGCACCGCCGCCAGAAGCTGGACGACAAGCATCGAGCCCGACCCCAGCAACCCAATGAATTTTCGCAACAGACTTCTCCTCGATTGCGAGCCCAAGCGGGTTGTCGCAGGTCAGGCCGAGCTTGTCACGGGCTTAGGCGGCGCGCAGTTCAGGCGCCTTTGTGCGGGTTGATCAGATACTTCTCGCCGGTGGCGCGGCGGTTGTAGGCGTTGATGATGTCGGGCTGCAGCGCCTCGGCGAGCGAGATTTCGCGCGTGTAGTGGCTGGCGAACGTCGTCTTGAGTTCACGCGCCACGCGTTCACGCAAGCCCTGTGCGCGCGCGGCGCCGATCTTCACCAGGAACGGTGTCAGCAGCCAGCCCCCGACGCTCCACGCCATGCCGAAGCCGCGGTTGAGCTCAGTCGGCCGCATGTCGAGCCCGCCATAGATATAGACCTGCTTGTGCGTGGTCGAACCGTAGCGGCTGTAGACCTTGGCGGTCTTGTTGGCGGCGACTTCCATCGCCGTCAGGATCTGCCCGGCCAGCTTGCCGCCACCGATGGCATCGAACGCGATGGTGGCGCCGGTGGCGATCAGCGCCGCCTCCAGGTCATCGCGGAAGCTCGCCGCGCTGCTGTCGACGACATGCTGCGCGCCCTGCCCGCGCAGCAGCGCCGCCTGCTCTTCGCTGCGCACGATACAGACCAGTGGCACGCCGTCCGACAGGCAAATCCGGTTGAGCATCTGGCCGAGGTTCGATGCGGCCGCGGTGTGGACCAGCGCGGTATGGCCTTCGTCGCGCATGACTTCGACCATGCTGAGCGCGGTCAGCGGGTTGACGAAGCACGACGCACCGTCGGCGGCCGTTGCGCCTTCGGGCAGGGGCAGGCAGTCGGTCGCCTTGACGATGCGGTACTGTGAATACATCGCGCCGCCGATGGCCGCGACCTTCTTGCCGAGCAGGCCCTGCGCGGCGCTGCCGGCGGCGACAACGGTGCCGGCGCCTTCATTGCCCACCGGCATCGACTCGTCGAGCCGCGGCGCCATTGCGCGCATGAACGCAGCGGGGATCGGTGCGGTGACGACAGGGCTGGCGGCAGTGCCTGACACGACTGCCGCACTCATGTCGGCAGGGCCGATCAGCAGCCCGAGGTCGGACGGGT